>JBILCR010000103.1:0-6790 GCA_044353055.1 Flavobacteriales bacterium | reverse complement strand
GGCGACAGTACCTCGGGTTCTGAATTTACCGTGAATATTAATGATAAGAAAAGCTCATTTTTGAACTACACTCTGGGTTTTGAGGTGGGTTCGAGCTTTAAGAACGATGGTGCTATTTTCTTTGGTTTAAGCTACCGGTTTTCGCCAACAAGCCAATACGGCGGGGTGTTCAAAACCGATAATTATCCTCAACAGGCATTCAGCTGGAACGGTAATTATGCACTGCTCGAAATAACTTATTACTTCCCTCGGGTTTCGTACTGGTTTAAGCGCGATTTTACCTATTAATCTAACGGGCCAGCCAAGAAGCAGGATTTAGCTTGGTTTTTTCTTTCCAGATTTCAAAGTGCGCTTCAGGCACACCGTCCTCATTTTCGCCAGCGGTTCCCAATGCCTGTCCGGTTTTTACTTTTTGTCCTTTAGCAACTGAGGTACTCTTTAAATTACTATAAACACTGATGTACTCGCCGTGCTTAATCAATACGGCCGAACCTGATCCTGGTATTGAAACAACACCCATAACCTCTCCTTCATATACCGATTTAACCCGGGCGTCTTTGGAGGTGGCGATATCAATTCCATTATTGTTGGTAGTTATACCCTTGAGCACAGGATGTGCGTGATTTCCAAAGGTTTCTGTTATCACACCTTTTTCAACAGGCCATGGCAATTTGCCTTTATTGGCTTCAAATTTTCCTGAAAGTGCCGCCGTTTCAGGTGTAACCTTCAACACTGTTTCTTTGGGCGTTGCCTTAGTATTTGAGCTTGCTGTGGCCGTCCCTTTTTCTTTGGGCTTTTCTTTCTTTTTTGCCGCTGCCGTTCGTTCACGGGCTATTTCGCGCTCAATAACCTTTCTGATTTCAGCATCCAACTTTTTCTTAGTAGCCTCTTTTGCAGCAAGCGTTTTTTTAAGCGTTTGCTCTTTTTTCTTTAGCGCATTTATCTCAATTTCTTGATCCTTTTTTTCCTGACTCAACTCGTTTTTTTGCTCCTGTTCTGAGTCCAATAGATTCCTTTTCGAATTTAGGTTAACCTGCAAACTCTGCATTTGTCCATCAAGCTGCATGCGCGTTGACTCAAGCCGTCGCGCCTGCTCCTTTCTATAAACCGAATATGTTTTTAAATAATACAAGCGTTTATAAACCTGTTGAATGGACTGCGATGAAAACACCAGCAATAAGGCCGATCGGTGATTTCGGTTCATATAAGCCCGCCTCACCATTCGGGCATAGGTAAACTTTAAACGTTCCAAATCGACTTGTAAATCGGCTATTCGATGGGTATTTACGCCAATGGTGCTATTCAAATCCTCTATTTCGCTCTCAATGGTGCCAATAAGTGCAATGCGGTTGGCTAACTTCTGATTTAGCGCCTTTAATTGAGTTAGGGAGGCTTTTTTGTTTTTTCGGGTTTCCTGAATGAGCTGATTGGTTTCTTTGATTTCTGCCTGCAATGCTTTTTTCTGCTTTTCAAGTTCAGACTTGTTTTTTTGTGCATTTAGCAGACCCGAAAAACACAACACCACCAAAAGAATTTTAACGGACAGGTTCATAGTCTTCAGGAATAGTAAACGAAATATTCTGCTTTTTATTGACCGAAATTTTTGAATAATCCATCTTTAGCCTAAGCGACTTTTTTGCAGTAGCTGTTAATTCAATTCTTGAGGGAACCGATACACTATCCACCGTTTCGTGATTTAAATAAATCACATTAAAGGATCTAACTGGCCTATAATCGCGCATTTCCATACGCTTTACCTTGCCCGCCAAAGATGAATACCAAATTTCCTGTGTCAAGATTTCAGGGATTTCCAAATCGTTCTCTCGCTTTATTTTTCGCTTTTTAAAAGTGCTTAATACAAACTCGTTATTTTCTAAGTCCTGAATATATTTATCCACACTGTAGTGTAAATAGGCATCGCCTAAAAGAACCGCTTGTACCAGCTCAAAACTCAAATCGGCCTGCAGTAAATTGCTTAATAAGCTAAAATCGCCAATAAAATAGGTTCCGTCAATACGATTAATAAACCTTACGGTATCGGGCTCAATAAGCACTCGGGCAAGCTCAATGCCCAGAGCGGGCGAAATGGAAATCCAAATAAGTGAATCCTTGCAAATTTTGATGTGCGCCTGAAAGCTTCGTTCATCTTTTTCAAGGGCAACATCTACTGCCGCTCGCGCCGAAAACCATTTTGAGGGATAGCCGCTCTCTTGAATGGTACGATATAAGCTATCGGCTGCCGTTTCCACAGCATCTAATGCCACCAACTCATCGGGCATTTTGTTCGATTTAATTTCGGCATCAGCTGCTTTTCGAGCCTTACACCCAAATAAAAAAAGCTGCAGTAAAACCGACACTATCAAGAGTTTAATCGGCACAAAAAATCGTTGCTGCCCTATTCTACCCACTTTTGCAAACTTAATTTTTCTTTCAGTTTGGGGCTGCCTTCGCCTAATAATTCTGCTTTTTTCCAGAATTCAATTGCCTCAGAAGTTTTGCCAAGCTTCCATAAAATGTCTCCTTTATGTTCAGTAATAGTGGCACTTTTGCTGCCTCCTGCCTCCAACGCCTTTTCAATGTATGTGTCGGCATTATTAAAATCAGCCATTTGAAAATATATCCACGCTTTGGTATCCAGAAACGAAGCATTCATTGGAGACAAATCGTTGCTTTTCGAACTTAACTGGAGCGCCCTTGAAAGATTTTGCTTCCGCAAGGATAAATAATATGCATAGTTGTTCATTACATACACATTATCTGCGTCAAGTTTTAGAGCCTCTTCGTATGCCGTATCGCTCAAATCGTATTGCCCAGTTTTATGATACGTATCGCCTAAAGTAGAATAAAATTGAGCACTTAATTGCGGATTATCAACCGTAATCGCCAATCCGCCCTGTAAATATTCAATGGCTTGTTCAAACTGATTTAACCGCATGCAAGCCATCCCGTTGTAGAAATAGAAAACGGGTGAGGTGGGAAAAAGCTCTATAGCCTCAGTGCAAAGCTGCTGCATTTTTGCGTATTGATTTCGCTCTGCCAACAATCCCAGCAATTGGGTCCAAGCACCGTAAATGCTTTTGTCTAAACTTCGCGCTTTCTCAAAAGCCTCAATGGCAGCATCAGGCTGTTCGTTGAGGAGGTAAAACTGGCCCATAATTGCGTAAGCCTTGGCCGATTCGGCATGTGCGCTAATCATCAAACGGCAAAGCTCCATGGCTTGCGGCATCAGCTCTGGAAACGACTCTACCAATAAGAGGTACGATCCCAAAACCTGTTCTTTTAAATTAATATCTGCTTCATCATTTGAAAACGCTTTCTTTAAGGCATCGAACGATTTCTCCTTATCGCCTGCCTGCCGATAAAATTCAGCCAGCGAAAAATAAACGGTCGGGTTTTCGGGATTCAGCGCAACAATGGCTTCATATTCTTTAAGCGCATCTTCTTTTCTCCCCAATTCGTCATACAACTCGGCCAATACCCCTCTGTAAGTAAATTCCTCAGGATACGCTGCAATAAGCTTTTTAAGCTCTTGTATGGCCTTGTCTGCTTTATTTAACTTTAGATAGCACAGCTTTTTGAACTCAATAACCTCTGCATCAATTCCAAATTGGCGTTCCATTTTATCAAACACCTTAATGGCATCGTCAAATTTTTGCGCTACTACCAATGCTCGGGCATAATAAAATTGCGTTTCGTACGATTTCGGATCTGAAGCGGCCATTTCCTCCATCAGCTTCAATAATTGCAAATTTTTTCCGAGCCGCTCATAAATGGTTGCCAGGGTGTTCTTATACCATAAATTTGATGGATCCGCTTTAACCGCTTGTTGACCGTGTATCTCGGCCAGTTCAAGATTAGACGAATTTAAGTAGAGTTGGCTAAGCTCATAATGCGTTGCAGCGTTACGGGGAATTATTCTCAAAGCCTGATTAAATTTGGCAAGGGCCTGAGCATAATTGCCCAAAATCTTATCTTTTTGAGCTTCAAAAAATAAATAATCAAAATCCAGTTGCTCCTTTTCAGAAATGCCTCCTTTGTTACCGTTTGTCTTTACCTCAACCGATTTTTTAGCCGTTTTACACCCATAAAACGACACCGCTAAAACGAAAAGAATGTGAATTATTGACTTCATTCTACTGTTGCAACCGAATAATCGCCTAAGCTGAAAGATTTCATTGAAGCATTCACCTCAACATGGCTTCCAATCATGGCATTGTCTATAACGCTGTTTCGGATGCTTGTATTTTTCTGGATGATGGAATTTTGCACCACGCTGTTTGTGATGCGGGTTCCATCGGCAATGGAAACGTTGGGACCCACAACAGCATGGCTGAGTTTTACGTTGTTTCCGATGAAGCAGGGTTGAACAATCACCGAATTTTCGGAATGCATCCCTTCGCCAATGGTATTGGTGTGAGGATTGAGTTGCAGCCAGCGGCTATGGGTCTCTACTGTAGCGTTTTTATTGCCGCAATCGAGCCATTCGGCCACTTTACCGGGCGCAAATCGCAACCCTTTGCGCTGCATATTTTCGAGCGCATTGGTAATTTGATATTCTCCTTTCTCCTTTAAGTCGTTATCGATTAAATACTGCAGCTCATTGCGGAGGTTCTCGCCGTCTTTAAAGTAGTAAATCCCGATGATGGCAAGGTCTGAAACAAATTCCTGAGGCTTCTCGACGAAATCTGTAATGAGATTCTCGCTGTTGAGCTTCACTACACCAAAGGCGCGAGGATCGGCCACTTGCTGCACCCATATCACAGAATCCATCGACTCATCGAGCTCAAAATTTCCTTTAAACAAGGTATCCGCAAATCCCACAATTACTTTTCCTTTCAATGACTCTTTGGCACATAGCACGGCATGCGCCGTTCCAAGCGGTTCGTCCTGATAATAAATACTGCCTTTGGCGCCAAGCTTTTCGGCCACTGCAATGAGGCTTTTTTCGGCCTGTTCGCCAAAACGACCGATGATAAATGCAATTTCTTCGATGGGCTCGTGGCAGGTTTTCGCCAGTTCCTCAACTATATGGTGCACCATGGGTTTGCCTGCAAATTCGATAAGAGGCTTAGGTGTTACTAAGGTGTGCGGCCGCATGCGTTTGCCCATTCCGGCCATGGGTATGATGATTCTCATGATTCGTAAGTTTATGATTTCCCGGTATGTCCAAATCCACCGGCTCCGCGCACTGTTTCTTCAAGTTTGTTTACCGGCTCCCATTCAATTTGTTCGTGTTTGGCCAAAACAAGCTGGGCAATACGTTCGCCGTGGTTAATGGTAAATGCTTCATCCGACAGATTCACCAGAATGACCATCACTTCGCCGCGGTAGTCGGCATCGATGGTGCCCGGACTATTTAACACCGTAATACCGTGTTTTATAGCCAGCCCCGAGCGCGGACGCACTTGCGCCTCATACCCTATGGGCAATTCCAAAAACAAGCCGGTGGGAACCAATGCGCGTTTCAATGGCTCGAGGACCAGCGGCAGACTAAGATTAGCTCTCAAATCAAGCCCTGCTGCATGCAAGGTTCCATACTCAGGTAATGGATTTTCGGAGCGATTAATTACCTTAATTTTCATCGGGGTTTTTGACTCAGGTTTGCGACGAAATTAACGATTTTTTACGAAGCTCGGCCATCCATACTATTGCAAGGAATGCCATCAGGCAAAATAAGGCAATTACCGGATTTGCGTCAGGAAAACACGTCGAAAATCGCTCAAAAAAATAAACCAACCCCACCGCCAGCAAAGGATATCCGATGCAACGCACTAGATTATACGGAATGGGATAATGCTTCTGCCCCAGTGCGTAAGATACCGCCATCATGCTTGCGTAAACGGCAAATGTTACCCACGATGCGCCTACGTAGCCATAACGCGGAATAAGCAATGCATTTAGAAAGATGGTCAATAGTGCCCCGCCAATGGCCATCCAGGCGCCTAAACCGGTTTTATCGTTGAGTTTAAACCAGATGCTGAGGTTATAAAAAACACCCAGAAATAAATTCGCCATCAGTAAAATAGGCACCACCGAAAGGCCTTCTCTAAACTCTTCGCCTACAAAAAACTGCACCCATTGCATGCCTAATATTACGACCAAATAAATAGCGCTACATGCGATGATAAACCAATGCATTACCGTGGCATACAGCTCGGGCGCATTCTTGTCTTTGGCTCTGGAAAAAAAGAAGGGCTCGGCGGCAAAGCGAAACGTTTGAATAAAAATGGTCATCAGTATAGCCACTTTGTAGCAGGCCCCAAAAATACCTAGCTCTTCCATAGCCACTTCGGCCGGTAATTGGTATTTTAAACTCACGCGACTAAACATCTCGTTGGTTATTCCGGCCAATCCGCCCACCAACAAAGGCAAACTATAGCTCATCATTTTGTTCCAGAGCGTATAATCGGGCCGCCCCCAATGACGAATCATGCCCGGCAACAATACTAAAACCGTAGCGAGACCGGCAAATAAATTGGCCAGGAAAACATAACCCACACCAATGGCAGGATCATACGTTGAACTAAGCCAGGTAGGCATTTGCCCGGTTTTGATGAGGTATGGGCAAAGCCAAAGCCAGTAAACATTTAGTCCGATGTTAATACCAATGTTTAGTAGGCGCACCAAGGCAAAGCGGAAAGCCTTATTCTCTAACCGCAATCGCGCAAACGGAATCGCCGTGATGGCGTCGGTGGCCAAAATAAGGGCAAACCAAACGATGTACTCGGGATGAAGCGGATAGTCTATTGCGTTTGCCAACGGATTCGAGAACACCAAACACAGCCCTACA
>JBILCR010000102.1:0-6855 GCA_044353055.1 Flavobacteriales bacterium | reverse complement strand
AACTCATCTCATCCAATTTCTTCGAATTGCGAGGCAATTAAACCACTTTTTCCATGGCGCGCTCGTAGGCACCGGCCTTTAGCTTGCCCGATATGCTCTTGAACGCATCTATAGTGTAGGCTACATCATCCAGCGTGTGCACCGAAGTAGGGATGAGGCGCAACATAATTACCCCTTTGGGCACCACCGGATACACTACCATGGAGCAGAATACATTATAGTTTTCGCGTAGGTCGTAAATCAAATTGGCCGCTTCGGGAATGGATCCGTTTAAGAATACAGGAGTTACAGGTGATTGAGTTTTACCTAATTCAAAGCCTGCTTCGCGCAATTGCGATTGTAACGCATTTACAATTTTCCATAACTCCTCGCGAAGCTCTGGTTTATTGCGTAATAATTCGAGGCGTTTTAGTGCCCCGATTACAAGCGGCATAGGTAAGGCCTTGGCAAAAATTTGTGAGCGACTGTTATACCTGAGGTATTCAATAACCTGTGCATCACCTGCTATAAATGCTCCAATGCTGGCCATTGACTTAGCAAAAGTGCCAAAATATAAGTCAACGCCATCCATACACTCCTGCTCTTCTGATGTTCCTGCACCGGTTTTGCCCATAGTTCCAAAACCATGTGCATCATCGACCATTAATCTGAATTGGAATTTTTTCTTCAGTTCTACAATTTCTTTGAGTTTGCCTTGGTCGCCACTCATACCAAAAACACCCTCGGTAATAACCAGAATGGCCCCGTTGGTGCCCGATACCAGTTTTGAGGCGCGCTGCAGCTGTATTTCAAGATTGGCGATATCGTTGTGCGGAAAAACAAAGCGTTTGCCCATGTGTAGGCGCACTCCGTCAATTATACAAGCGTGCGACTCGGAGTCGTAAACAATAACATCGTGGCGGTCTACTAAGGCATCAATGGCAGACATAATGCCTTGGTAGCCATAGTTGAGCAGGATGGAATCTTCTTTCTTTTCAAAATCGGCCAGTTCGCGTTCGAGCTGCTCATGGTAATTGGAATTGCCCGACATCATGCGCGCTCCCATCGGGTAGGCCATTCCAAATACGCCCGCGGCATCGGCATCAGCCTTGCGCACTTCGGGGTGATTGGCCAAGCCAATATAATTGTTCAAACTCCAGTTGAGGCGTTCTTTTCCTTGAAAAATCATTCGCGGACCAATTTCGCCCTCCAGTTTTGGAAAGGTAAAATACCCGTGTACATCTTTGGCATACGAACCTAAAGGACCTCTGTTATTCTGCAGTTTTTCAAATAAATCCATGGAAACACATTCATTAGTTGCCGCAAATTTATGAATTTACACTGTTTCTATAGGCTGTACTGTAAATTATTACCATAAAAATATTCACCTTTATTTGTTGATTCCCGTTCCGGTAATTGCGGCATCTTTTTTTCTATTTTTGCGCCATGCATAAAGCAAAAGCCATTGGGTATGCCCTGCTGTTTGTTACGGTTTTGTTTTCGGCCTGTAGTGATTATCAAAAAATCCTCAAAGGCACCGATTACACTTTAAAGCGTAAAACTGCCATCGAATTGTATCAAAAGAAAGATTATCAACGGGCCTATCCACTGCTCGAAGAATTGGTAGCCTTTACAAGAGGTACGGCTTCGGCTGAAGATATTTATTTTTATTATTGCTATTGCAACTATTATTTGGACGATTTGGTAACTGCGGGATATCATTTTGAGCAGTTTGCCAAAACATATCCGGCAAGTGAGCGGGCCGAAGAAGCGGCTTACATGCATGCCTATTGTTACTACTTGGGATCGCCGCATTATTCGCTCGATCAAACCAACAGCCAGCGAGCCATAGAAGAAATGCAGCTTTTTATCAATAACTATCCAAACAGCACACGCATCAATACGTGCAATGAGCTTATCGATAAATTGCGTGTAAAGCTCGAAAAAAAGGATTTCGAGCATGCCGCATTGTATTATCGCATGATGGACTATAAGGCTGCAACATTGGCAATGAAGAATTTTTTGGAGCAGTATCCGGCGTCGCAATATAAAGAAGAGGCGATGTTTACCATCATCAAAGCCAGTTTTTTATTAGCCGAAAACAGTGTGGAAACCAAAAAAATGGAACGCTATAAAGCGGTGATGGATGAGTATAATAGTTTTTTTGATAAATTTGCCAACGGAAAGTATGCCGATCAAGCAAAAAGCATTTATCAAAAAGCGTTTCAACGGTATAACGATTACAAACTTTAAGAATTTTAAAAATGGCTGCAGAATCAACAACAGTAACCCGCGATTTACGAACGCTTGAAGGCGATACCGGTAATATTTATGAAACCATTACCATACTTGCCAAAAGAGCCAATCAAATTGGCGTAAATGTTAAGGAAGAGCTTAACGCTAAACTGGCTGAATTTGCTACCACAAGCGACAATCTCGAGGAGATTTTTGAGAATCGCGAGCAAATTGAGATTTCACGTCATTATGAACGCATGCCCAAGCCTACGCTTGTGGCCATCAGCGAATTTCAGGAAGGAAAGGTTTATCACCGCAACCCTACTGAAGAAAGCACTGAACTATAAGTTAATTCCGGCCTGTGCTGTTCCGGAAAAAAATTATCGTTGCCGTTACAGGAAGCATAGCTGCCTATAAGAGCGCGCAGCTGGTTCGTTTATTGGTGCGTGCCGGGGCCGAGGTTAAGGTGTTGATGACCGAATCGGCTAAAGACTTTATCACGCCCTTAACATTAAGCACACTTTCTAAAAATCCGGTACACTCTTCGTTTACCCGCGGTCCTGAAGGCGAGTGGACCAATCATGTGGAATTAGGCCTTTGGGCCGATGCCCTCGTTATGGCGCCGGCCAGTGCCAATATGTTGGCGCAATGTGCTAACGGCATTTGCGATAACTTAATGTCGGCGGTGTACCTCTCGGCACGCTGTCCGGTATTTTTTGCACCGGCTATGGATCTCGATATGTGGAAGCACCCGGCCACGCAAGGCAATACCGATCGTTTACGCGAGGTGGGAAACCTCATCATCGAGCCTGCATCGGGCGAGTTGGCGAGCGGTTTAGTAGGGGAGGGGCGTATGGCCGAACCCGAAGAAATTGTACATCGGCTCGAAACTTTTTTTAACCTTAACCGACAAATGCACGGTAGAACCATTTTGGTGACTGCCGGTCCCACACAGGAACCCATCGATCCTGTTCGATACATTTCGAACAATTCGTCAGGGAAAATGGGGTATGCTTTGGCCGAAGAATTGGCATTGCGCGGAGCCAAAGTATACTTGGTAAGCGGCCCGGTAAGTTTAAACGTGCAGCATCCCTCCATAGAACGCGTTTGGGTAAATACGGCCGACGAAATGCTGAATGCAGCCCTGAAATTATTCCCATCCTGCGATGCAGCCTTGTTAACCGCTGCCGTTGCCGATTTTAAGCCTAGCGCTTCTGCATCGTCAAAAATTAAAAAAACAGACGCCCCGCAGAATATAGCGCTTACCCTAAATTCAGACATACTGGCCACTTTAGTCCAACAAAAAACAGCCCGGCAAATTGTGGCGGGTTTTGCACTCGAAACAGAAAACGGACGGTCTAACGCCGAGAAAAAGCTGCATACTAAAAATCTGGATTTTATCGTTCTCAATGAGCTCAATGCCTCAAATGCCGTGTTTGGAAGCGATTTTAATACCATTGAACTTTTTTGTCCTTCAAAAGGATGGCAATCGTTCGGAAGAACATCTAAATTAGAAGCAGCGCGCGAAATAGCTCAATACCTTAATACGTTTTTACCCGATGTGGAATAAGTTACCTATTCTGTTTTTGTTTTTGTGCTTTAGTGCACCGGCATTTTCGCAGGAGCTTAATTGCCGTGTGAGTGTGTTGTCGCAGCAGGTTCAGCTCAGCGATAAACGTATATTTACCACGCTTGAAACGGCCGTTCGCGAGTTTATGAATAATACGCGCTGGACCAACGACCAGTTTAAACGCGATGAACGTATCGAATGCAACCTTACCTTTAATATTACCAAATACAATCAACCCGATGAAATGTCGGGTTCGTTGCAAATTCAGGTGCGACGTACGGTTTTTAATACCAATTACGGTACGGTACTGATGAACTTTATGGACGAAGACATTCAGTTTAGGTATTTGGAATATCAGCCCATCGAGTTTTCTGACAATGCCTATGTTTCGGGCTTGGCCAGTTTACTCGGGTATTATGCCTATGTGATTTTGGCCATGGATTATGATTCGTTTTCGTCGGAAGGAGGAACTCCTTATTGGCAAAAAGCGCAGCAGGTGGTTCAAAATGCTTTACAGGATCCAGCAAAAGGCTGGAAGCCCAACGATATACCTCCGCGTAACCGCTATTGGTTTGTTGAAAATTATATGAACCCGATTTTTAAACCTATGCGCGAAGCCAGTTATAAGTACCATCGCATGGGATTGGATAATATGTACGGCAAAATGGACGCAGGAAGAGCTGCCATTATTGAAGCCTTGCAAAAGTTGCAGCAGGTGAACAAACAAAGGCCGGCATCTTACAACCTGCAATTATTTTTTAATGCAAAATCAGACGAGTTGGTAAATATTTTTAAGCAGGCCAGTTCACAAGAAAAAGCCCAGGTGATTGAGCTGCTGAGCGAGCTCGATCCTACCAATAGCAGCAAATACCAAAAGATTAATCAATAAGCTCAAATAACTTTTCAACAAGCTGCAATAGGGTTGCAGTTGTGCTTATTTTAGACGCTGCGAGCCAAACTTAAATCTTGCCGCAGCACCATGCTTTCGTCCGAAGAAAAATGCCACATTATTGATCAGTTTGCCCGTTATGTTATCGAAGGCAATAAAAAAGGTTTAGCAGGCTTGCTCGAGAAGGAAGGTGAATATGAAATACATTCCTTTGAATTTAAAATCATGGTGTGTAAACGTGCAGAATACGTTTCTGAATTGCTGTGTCGCCGGCTCAATTATTTGAGGTATAACGACGTTTTGAAATATGAAATTATACAGCAAGATTCGAACGACGGAGGCGATTGGCTGTTGCTCATGAACGATGGCTTGTTTCCGTATATCGCCTATATTGAAGAAGACGATACTGCAGCAGCTTTAGCATTTGAATTTAATGACCACCACATAACATCCATACGTTTTTGCTATTCGTATCCCGGATGTTTGCGGCAAAGTTTTTTAGAGCGATTTGAGAAGGAAGTCAATGAGAAGCTTATTCAGTTGGGTCATATTAACTATGGGTTAGCCGTTGAAGCGGTATTTATGCGTAAATACGGTGACATTCCCATGCAGGATTTTCTGAATCGCATCGAGTATATTTTTTGGAATCATTTCATTAATACCTCGTTTGATTTTAAGGAAAAAGTCGATAGGGCGCATATAAACACCGCCGGAATACCCTTGGATGATGATGAGTTTTTTTCGGAACACAATCCCAACGGTCCCGAATGGGACGAAGATGATGAGGAGGATAATTGGTGGAGCGATGAGGATCCGCCGTTTTGATGGGCCGTATACGATATTGGGAGAGCGAAATGCATATAGCTTAGAGCAAAAGATCTATAACAGATCATGAGTGCCTGGAAGTAGAAATATGGGGTTAGTTGATTTTAGCAGATCGTTGTTTCCTGCTTAGGGCTGTGGATTGAAATTAGCGCTTATTTTGCGCGTCGAGTTGGTAAGTGTTAATTCGTAAAACGATTAGCGGGTGCATTGATTCCAGGATTTTGAGAATGCCCTGCCCCGGATAGGAGCGTGTAGCGTTGGTGCAGCATGCGAAACCAACCTACAGCGGATAGCCGGAAAAAGGCCCTAAAAAACGAAATAAATTATCCGCGGATGGATTTGATGTACCCTTTAACACGCTCTATGTCGCGCTTTTTCGATTCAATAGAGTTGACGATATTATTTATTGCGCTTATTTTGCTTTGACGGTACGAGCGCTTACTGTTGGGGTCTTTGGTGTTTTTGATCATATTGGCATAATATTCCGATTTCTTTTTTTTGTCGTCTTTATAACGCTGTAAATCCTTGCGATAACCTTCGATTTGAATTTTGTAAGAGGCTATCTGATTTCTTTGAGAGGGTGTTAATGCCATAAAATGGATGCTTATTTGGTTATGCGAAATAGAATACTGATGCTGCCACAATGCCTAAGAGAAGTATCCAAAGCCAAAGAAAAGATTTTTTAGGTGCGCTGTGGATTTGACTAAGTAGATTAGGATTAATAACTTCTATAGAATATTCTCCCCTTTTGATGTTTTTTTGCGACTCCCATGTTACTACCTTAATGCCGTATGGGGCAACATGGTTGATTAAGGTGTGAAGATCGTTTTTACCTGTTTCTGAATCGGACGATTCCCAGGTTCGCGAAACTAAAACTTCAACACCATCTGAAGTTTTAAAGACCTCATCAGGTTCGGTAAAATGGGATGCATTGATATCCAAACCTTGAGCAGTGCATTCTTCGCGAATGGAGCCTGACTGAACCACGCCATATAATCTTTGTGTGTAAGGCTTAAAAAGTGATTTGTAGTTTTTGGGAGCAGAGGGATTCAATGTGTCGGGCAGCATCTCCTTCAATTCGGCAAAAGTTAGTTTAGGATACACTTTAAAAATCCCGGCAACTATCCCTAGTGCCGTTCTGTTCATGGCTTTAGCTTCAATGGCCACAATGCCGTGCTCTAATGCAACTCTCTGTTCCTCGTTGAGTGTGTTTATTACTTGAATGCTCATGCTTTTATTTATTCACTGTTTGTTTGAGCAATAACCATAACCTCTTATAATGGGCTTTGGCGGAATGCTATATATTTTTTTGAAGTTATGTTTAAGTGTATTGCGTTTTGATATAAAGCGTTAAGGC
>JBILCR010000101.1:0-6883 GCA_044353055.1 Flavobacteriales bacterium | reverse complement strand
TTTCATTATCCGCAACCTTTGAAGGATGAAATCCGAATGAAATATTAGCTTTTATCGTGTCAGAAAAAAGAAACACGTCCTGCGGAACATACGAAAGCGAAGAGCGATAGTGGTCGAGATTAATCGATTTAATGGAATTGCCGTCGATAAGAATTTCGCCCTGACTAACATCATATAGTCTCGTAACCAAGGCGGCAACTGTACTTTTTCCGGATCCTGTTCGACCAATAAAAGCCAGCGATTTACCTTTTTCTAAAGTAAAGCTGATATCATGCAAGGCCTCAACTCCATTTTCGGGATAACGGAAACCCACCCCTTTGAACTGAACTTTCCCTTGAAGCGTAAATGGCTCAATGTTTTCGTTAACAATAATGGGCTTTTGCTCCATAAATTCATTAATACGCTGTTGCGATGCAGCTGCCCGCTGAACAATAGAAGTAACCCAACCAATGCTTGCTACCGGCCAAGTAAGCATATTTACATAAAGTATAAATTCGCCAATAATACCTGCAGAAATTTCGCCCGTTTGTACTTTTAGCCCTCCCACATAAACTGTGATTAACGTACTTAAACCTATTAACACCACTATAAGTGGTTGAAAAAGTGCGCTGATCTGCACCAACCTTAAGTTTCTGTTTTTATATTCCTCGGTCTCTCCTCCAAACACATTGGCGTAATAATGTTCTTGAGCATAAGCCTTAACTACCCTAATTCCTGAAAGGCTCTCCTGAACACGTGAAGAAATTATCGAAAGTTGTTGCTGCACCCGTTCGCTTTTCTTTATGACAGTAGAATTTACCAAATAAATGGCTAGAGCCAAAAATGGCAGCGGACTCAATACATAAAGCGTTAATTCAGGCTCTACCGAAACCATACGTCCAAGTACCAGAAAAAACAGGGTTACCGTACTTATCGCATACATAATAGCGGGCCCCACATACATTCGCACTTGGCTAACATCTTCCCCAATACGTGCCATAAGATCGCCTGTTTTATTCCTTTTATAAAAGGCAAAATCGAGACGTTGATATTGGGCAAAAATGTCGTTTTTTAAATCATATTCAACTAAACGCGACATGACAATAATGGTTTGTCGCATAAAAAACATAAACAGCCCCTTTAAAAGTGCGGTACAAATAACAGCCAAACCTAAAATGAGCAACAAGGTAAAGAAGCCGCTAATCAAATCCCTTTCCAATGATGCTCCTTTAAACTGGTAATACACTTGTATGCCATGGTGCACCATATCAATCCCCTTGCGTAAAATCTCAGCAGGGTAAATAGCAAAAATGTTCGAAACCGTTACAAACACCACCCCTAATAACAGTCTTGTTTTGTAGCGCAGGAGATAGGCATTAAGAAATTTCAATGATTTCATGGGTTCCTGCTTATTGAATTTTGCGGGGTGTTGAAAATCGTATACTTTTGTGCCCCGATTGATGGGGGTGGAAAAATTGAAGCAAAAATATTGAAAATCCCCGCTATTGACCTAAATAAACTCCCAAAAGAAAATAAACACCATGGCGCAAACAACTGAATTGAATACATCGGTTGCCCAAGAAGTAACCTCAGCCTTAAATGGCATGGAGCTTGGCGGCCACGAGCAGGTAGTACATTTTTACGACCGAACCACAGGATTAAAAGCCATTGTGGCCATCCACAATACACATTTAGGACCTGCACTTGGAGGAACCCGCATGTGGACATACAAAACTGAGGCAGAAGCCCTCACCGATGTATTGCGTTTATCGCGCGGCATGACCTACAAAGCCGCAATTACCGGCTTGAATCTGGGCGGAGGAAAAGCAGTAATCATTGGCGATGCTCGAAATCATAAATCAGAAGCCTTGCTTAGACGCTTCGGAAAATTTGTAGATGGCCTTGCCGGCAGATATATCACCGCTGAAGACGTAAATATCGGAACACGTGATATTGAATATATTGCTATGGAAACCAAGCATGTTACCGGTTTGCCTGAAATTTTAGGAGGTGGTGGCGACCCCTCTCCAGTTACGGCATATGGCGTTTATTTGGGCATGAAAGCATCGGCTAAAGAAGTGTATGGTAATGATAGTTTAAACGGTAAAAAGGTCGCCGTTCAGGGAGTAGGCAAAGTAGGCCAGTATTTGGTGACTCATTTAGTGAAAGAAGGCGCGAAAGTGTGGATCAACGACATCAATAAAGACAACATAAACGGCGTATTAGCTGAATCAACAGGCGTAAATGTGGTTGAAGGCGATCAGTTGTTTGATTTAGATATCGACATTTATGCTCCCTGTGCCCTTGGAGCCTCTGTAAATTCTGATTCACTTTCGCGATTAAAATGTGCCATCATTGCTGGAGCGGCCAACAATCAGCTTGCTGAAGAAGGCATTCATGGACAAATGGTTAAGGATAAAGGAATTTTATATGCTCCTGATTTCTTGATTAATGCTGGGGGGCTTATCAACGTATCCATAGAGCTTGAGGGGTATAATCGCGAACGTGCCTATGCCAAGACAGAACACATCTATGATGCAGCTTGCCATGTTTTTGGAATTGCTCGTAATGAAAACATCCCCACGATCGAGGCGGCTAAACGACTTGCCGAGAAAAGGATAGATTCCGTTGGCCGCATTAAACTATCATACTAATTAAGCATGCTCAACAGAAGGCATATACGAGAAAAAGTACTAAAAGCGCTTTATGCCTTCTTCCAGTCGGGGCAAGACGATGTTCGACTGGGAGAAAAAGAACTGTTCCATAGTATAGATAAGGTTTATGAAATTTACCTTACTTATCTGTCAATTCTACCCGAATTTAAAGATGCTGCTGAAAATCTTATCTATGATCGTAAGCAGAAGCATCTCCCAACAACAGAAGACTTAAATCCAAGTCTGAATTTCGTTGAAAACCGTATTGTCGAAAAAATAAGTAGCCACGAAGGCCTGCATGAAAAATTAAATAAACAAAAAATCAATTGGACCGGGCAACAAGAACTCGTAAGGAAAATTTTTATGCAGTTTCGCAATGAACCTGCATTCCTGGAGTACCTCAATAAAAAGGACCCAAGCTTCAAAGACGACCAAGAAATTGCATGTTGGATTTACGAGCATCATGTTTTTCCTTCAGAATTGATTCGATTAATGTTAGAGGAACGCAGCATATACTGGCTTGATGAGATTGAAATTATGCAGCATGGGGTGTATAAAACGGTTAGAAACATTAAGGAAGATGAGGCCTCGTTTAAATTGATGCCCCTTCAGAAGGAATCTGATGACGATCGAAAATTTGCAACTGAGTTATACCGTCAAACCATACTTCATCACGAGGAATTTGAGAAAGAAATTGGTCAAAAAGCCGAAAACTGGGAAATTGAACGAGTTGCAAAAATGGACATTATCCTTATGAAGATGGCCATGTGTGAATTGACTTGCTTTCCTTCAATTCCGGTTAAGGTTAGTCTCGACGAATACATCGAACTATCCAAGGATTATTCAAGTCCACAAAGCAAAAATTTCATCAATGGTATTTTAGATAAATTAGTAGCCGATTATAAAAAGAAGAATAAAATTGTTAAATCGGGCCGTGGATTGGTAGAATGATTTATCGAACTCTTTAAATCAATTTCGCATTTCATCAGTTTAAAAGCATAAGTGCTATTGAGCTTCTTCAACGGCTTCATTAATAATTTTGCAGGCTTGTTTAATCTGTTCCTCGTTTATAATTAATGGAGGAGCCACGCGCAAACAATTATCGGCAAACAGAAACCAATCGGTTATGAGGCCTTTTTGATAACAAAGCTCCACTATTTTCAAAACCCTTTCATTGGACTCAAATTCAACCGCGAGCATAAGTCCCTTTCCTCTGATTCCCAATATGCCATTAGCATTTAATTCAGAACGGATAAGTTGTTCTTTAGAAGGAACCGACTGAATATATCCCTCATTTAGAAGAACATTTAAATTGGCGTGGGCAGCCGCAGCCGTTAATGCGTTTCCGCCAAAGGTGGTGAGATGGCCCAAAACAGGGTTATGGCTTAAACACGACATCACTTCTTGTGAAGCTGCAAATGCTCCAATAGGCAAACCTCCGCCCATACCCTTAGCCATTAATACAATATCAGGCACAACACCGAAGTGTTCGAAAGCAAAAAATTTACCTGTTCGCCCAAATCCCGATTGTATTTCATCGAGCACCAACAAAGCCCCCTGCTCCTTACAACGTGCCGCCAATTGCTGCATCCAAAGGTCTGAAGGAGGTAAAGCGCCCGCCTCTCCCTGAATGGATTCAGCAAAAACACAAGCTGTTTCGGAATCAATCTGTTCAAGTTCATCAAGCGAATTATACTCCAGAATTTTAATGTCGGGCAAGAGTGGCTCGTATCCTTTTTTAAAATAATCACCGCCCATCAAACTTAGTGCACCTTGTGTGCTTCCATGGTAGGCATTGCGAAAGGCAATCATCTTTGTACGTCCGGTGAAGCGTTTGGCAAGCTTCATGGCACCTTCACTAGCTTCTGAGCCTGAATTCACAAAATAAACTGAGCTGAAGCTTTTAGGCAAACAAGCAATTATGGCCTGAGCCAGCAACACTTGAGGACTTTGAACAAACTCGCCGTAAACCATAACGTGCAAGTATTTATCCGCCTGATTTTTAATGGCCTCAATCACTTTGGGGTGCCGGTGCCCCGTATTGCTAACTGCGATGCCGGAAATAAAATCAATATAGGTTTTTCCGTAAATGTCTTTTATGTAGACCCCTTCTGCAGATGCTACTTCTAGCATTGGAGGCGATGGAGACGTTTGAGCAACATGTGACAGGAACAAATTCCTCTGTGAAGTATGCTGTGCCAATCCGAGAAATAGTTTAGTAAGGTGCAACCGTATTATAATATCCAGTGGCAGGAGGAACACTGAGCACCGGAATTGTTGAATGATTCACCACCTGCTGGGCATAAGGGCCCATAAAAAACCCGGCAGTATTGGTTTCCTGCTCATTCATAATGATGATTAAATCGGCATTTTTTTCGGCGGCATACTCCATAGTTGTTTTGGCAATATTCGAGCAAAATAGCGTGGAAACAGAAAACGCGGCATGATGCTCAGCAATATATTCTTCTACTTGCTGCATTTTTAATCTAAATCGCGTATTCAGATCATGATCGTCGTGGTCATGCGAGCGGAGGCCACATATATGAAGCTGTGCATCGTAGGTATTCGCAAAACGAATAGCGAGGTTTAATTTTTCTCTCGAATGAAAAGAATTATCGATAGGGACAAGAATATTTTTAAATCCTTTTTGCTGAGCCGTTACCTGAACAGAAAGCACCGGACAATGAGATTCTGAGACGATCCTAAATGCATTGCTGCCCATAAAAAACTCTTTAATACCGCTTACACCGTGAGTACCTAAAACTATTATATCTGACCCAGTTTCTTCTGCCGCTTTAATAACCTCATCGCGAATAGCCCCAACGGCAACACGAGTAATTAGATTAAAATCATACTGTGCTCTTATTTCAGCAGCTTTCAAACCCAATTTTTCTTCCACTATTTCTATCAAAGTTTGACCCTTTTCGGCATCCGGGCTGTTTATACCGCCTTTAAATGCAAACGACACCACCACATGCAATAAAATAATTTCAGCCTGAGTGCGCTTTGCCATATCTATAGCATGTAGTAAGGCAAGGTCGGCTGTATCAGAAAAATCGGTTGGAATTAAAATCCTTTTATAGGTTAGCTTTTCCATATGACTCTAATTGGTAATTGAAATGTACGTATTTACGTATCATCTTCAAAGGATTATTTTCGCGATATTACTTAGCTTAGTGCCGAGTGCAGAATAATCCTCAAATTCATTTTCAATACCGTACAAATAAAAAAAATCGACCTGGCTTTATCTGAATACAGAGTAAAAACAGGCCGATTGATTTTGTATACATTCAATTTAATACGGCACAAATACCGTGGTATCTTTACGAACGGTTGGAATGATACTGCACACCGGCATGGCCGAATTATTAATTACTTCCTGCGCTGCGGAACCAATGAAAAGTTCGGTAAAATTGGTTTCCTGTTGCGTCATAATCATAATCATGTCGCCGCCATTTTGTTCGGCATATTTAACTACCTCCTCCCCCAAACTTTCTTTTCCACCCTGAGCATTAATAAGCTCGGCAGTGCAGTTTACATCCGCTTTTTCAAGAAAATGCTTCACCTGGCCCAACTGAAGTTTGAGTTTGGTTACCACCTCTTCATCGTCGGTAAGTAAAATAGAAACTACCTTTACCTCTGCTTTAAAATAACGCGATAGTTCAATTGCTTTATTAACTTTTTCGCGGGTTTCCTTAGTAAGATCAAGCGGTAAAATAATTTTCGAAAATCCATCTTTCCCGGGTTTGCCTTTAATGGTAAAAACAGGCACCCTACTCTCACGCACAACACGGAGGGCGTTTGAGCCGATAAAACGCTTTCTTAAACTACTATCGGACCCATTAGTTCCCATAACAATAAAAGTCGCTCCAGCGGTCTCGGCCATCCGAACGGTTTCTTCATAAACTTTACCGTGAGCAATCATTGGAAGCACAAACAAGCCCGTTCTTTTTTGGGTTTCTTCAGCAAGGGAATTCATGCGTTCCCATAATTTTTGATGTAGTTTATCGCCGTCTTCAGAGGTGAAAAATCCCGAAAGTAAGCCCTGCTCACTTGCAACATGGAGCAGAATTAGGCTGCTGTTCAGCGTTTTTGCTATAACCTCTGCATGATGCAGGGCAACATGACTTTGTTCTGAAAAATCTACCGGTACTAAAATGATTTTCTTTGAAGTGTTCATTTGCTTTTATTACTTTGAGTGCTGCAAATGTAATCATAATTGATGAAGCCTTTTCCAAGTTCCGAATTAG
>JBILCR010000001.1:0-22325 GCA_044353055.1 Flavobacteriales bacterium | reverse complement strand
ACCTATAAAGAGGAAGATACCGTTGTGCCGCGGGCATCATTACCCGAATTGCTGGAGGGCGTAAAAGTTATCGGCACGAAATACGGCTTCAAATCAGTATGCTACGGCCACGCTGGCGATGGCAATCTGCATGTGAACATAATACGCGGCGAATTAAGCGACGAGCAATGGAAACAAGATATTCCAAAAGGCATCCGCGAAATTTTTGAATTGGTAGTTTCGCTGGGCGGAACATTAAGCGGCGAACATGGCATTGGATTGGTGCAGCAACCTTATATGGACATCAAATTTCCTGAATTCCAGCTGGAACTCATGCGTAAAATAAAAACAGCATTCGACCCCAAAGGAATACTCAACCCAGGAAAAATATTTAACTAATCCCTGCTATTAATTCTACTGGTATGATGTGAATTCACAAGAATGAGTATCATCCCTTTTTGCCTTTTTTATTGGCGAAATCCAATGGTGGTCTTACTCAGCGAATGCGATCAAACCCCAATAAAAACGAACCGGTAGGTGCTACTATTTCTTGAAAATAAATTCACTGCGATCATGTTTTAAACAATCATTGTTGCAATTAATACGTTTACGTTGAGAACCAATTGCAGATTTCATAGTTAATTAGCTGATTATTATTGTGACTACGCTGCCCCAAAAATCAATGTTTGCCTCAAGGTCGATTATGGTCTTTTTGTGTTTTTTACTATGCATCCAAAAATCATTGGTTGCACAAGAAGAAATTGGCTATTCAACATCTAATTACTCAGGCATACAGGGCCTATTTTTAAATCCTGCCAAAGGTTGCGACTCCCGAATGTTTGTGGATGTTAATCTGTTGGGGCTCGATGTGTTTGTGCATAACAACTATGTTTACTTGGCCCGTGATCAATTTTATTTATGGAAAAATATTCAAACGGGTTTCTCCTCGCTGTCCATTAATAATCGTGAGGGCTATAAACGTGCTCAAATTATTCTTAATGTAACAGGCCCCTCGGCACATCTCAGTGTGGGCAAGCATTCTATTGGATTAATTACACGTGCTCGAAGTTATACCTCGGCAAAAATTGATCTTCCACTTGCAACACATATTGTGGAGGGTTTTAAATACGGACCGCAGCTTGCACGGCGGTACGATTTGGAAAACATGTATGCCAACAGCCTTACATGGTTCGAGTATGGTTTGAGTTACGGCTATATTTTTCAGCAATCAAAATATACTATGATGAGCGCTGGACTAAACCTTCGCTATTTAAATGGACTAAATGCTATAGGCATTGAGGTGGATAAATTTGATTATGAAGTCAGAGACGATTCATTAATGGAATTTTATAATTTCTCCGGACAAATAAAGCAAGCAATTCCAGCCTTGGGGGCAGGCAAGGGTGTTGGAATCGATCTAGGCTTTGAATATAAGCACATGAAAGCCGATGCAAGCCGATATTTCCCAAATTCGCCTCGGAGTGGATGTAAAAAAATTGACTATAAATGGAAAGCAGGTGCCTCCATTCTTGATATTGGATTTATACGTTTTAACCGCTTAGCTTCAAAACAGGATTTTGAAAATATTAGCTCGAGCTGGTATAAATATGATTCTACTGGAGTTACAAATTATGGTGGAGCCGATTCGCTCATCGATAGCCGCTTCAATGCACAAGGATCAATTACCAAATTACCTGCATTCAATGCTTGGCTTCCTGCAGCGGTATCCGCTCAGTTTGACTACAACTTTGAGAATAATCTTTACGTTAATGCAACGGCTACTTTTGGTCCGCGTCTGGGCAACAATGTGCGTCGCGGAAGTTTACTCGCTATTGTACCGCGCTATGAGCGTAAACGTTTTGAACTTTCATTGCCTCTATCGCTCTGGAATTATCGTTATCCTCAAATTGGGGCACAGTTAAGGCTTAATAATATGTTCATCATCGGCTCCGATCGGATCATGCCTTTTGTTTTTAGATCCAACGTTTACGGCTTGGATATTTACTTCCATTTAAAGTTTTCGTTATACCGAAATCCTGCATGCAATAAAGGAAAGGGTAAGGCGGCAAAAGGCAAAAGTAAGACGCGGCGCAAAGGCGGCATCAGAACCACCGATTGCCCAGCATATAGTTGATGCCACAGAAATACGATTCGAAAAGACGAATCGCAGCAATTTTAATTTTGAACGCATTACCCTAAGTCGTAAAGCATGAAAAGACCATCGAAAAATGAGCAGTTCCCCATTCAATGCAGTCAAGAAGCATAGCCACGTGCGGCACAATACCACAATAACAGAATGTCTTGGTCTGTTGCTGGCCATACATTTAATTTGAACTTTCCTGGGTGAAGCATACAAATTTTAGCTTAATCGGCTCTCGCCCTTAGTAATGAATGGGTGTCCGCATCTAATGATGCCGTGTAATTTTAACGATGACAAGGATTCTGTACTGCGTAGGAGGTGAATTTCTTGTTAGATCACCATTCCCATACATTTATGAAATTAGAAGAACGCATAATCATTCCGTTTCATTCACCAGTTCGGCACCCCCAATTATCAGTACAATTTCACCTTTGGGAGGTTTTGTTGTAAAATGAGTGATAAGTTCTTCGAAACTTCCTTTAACACATTCCTCAAACATCTTGCTCAATTCTCTTACTACCGCTGCTTGCCTTGAAGGGCCTAAAATCAAACGGCACATTTCCAATGTTTTCAATAGTCGATGAGGCGATTCATAAAAAACAACCGTTCGCGTTTCATTTAGAATACCTGTAATGCGCGTTTGTTTTCCTTTTTTATGGGGTAAAAATCCTTCAAACACAAAGCGATCGGTTGGGAAGCCCGACACCACCAATGCCGGTATTAGCGCGGTAGCTCCAGGCAAACACTCTACAGCAATTGCATTTTCGAGGCAGGCCCGCACCAAAAGAAAACCCGGGTCGGATATGCCCGGTGTTCCGGCATCCGAGACCAATGCAGCCATTTCGGTGGATTTGATTAATTGAAGGGTTTGATCTAAAACTTTATGTTCGTTGTGAAGATGGAACGATTTAAGATTGGCCTTTATTCCATAATGCTGAAGCAATCGCATTGTTGTACGTGTGTCTTCAGCAAAAACAATATCAACGCCTTTCAATACCTCGAGCGCTCTTAAGGTGATATCCCCTAAATTTCCTATAGGTGTAGGCACAAGGACCAACTTGGCCATAGCTATTCCTGGTGCAAATAGCGTCTGTTAAGCAATTCGGCCAAGCCTTGGAACGATTTACTCTCTGGATTCCAAGAATATTTACCCTTTAATTCCTGGAAAAAATCTTCGGCATCGGTGTAACTATCGAAATTGTTAAGTTTTTCAAGGGCCTCGTTATAATCGTTCACATTGTTTTTGAACAATTCTTTGAGATATAAAAACTTTTCGTTGATACCAATAGCTGCTTTGATGTTTGAAATTGGCTGGCGGCTCACTTGGCCGGCAACTGTTTTTTCTGCTGGCTTGGTAATTTTATCGTATAACGAAGTAGCCTTATCAAATAAACTCTCTTTTTTAGGTTCGGCTACAACAGGCTCGGGATCGGGCGACTTTAAACCTATTTTTCGTACCGTGGGCACAAAATCTTTTTGACGCTCTTGAAGCAAATCTACTTTAGGACCAACTACAGGTGGATTTTCTGAAGGCAAAGCCACGTTTGTGGCAATTACTGGGTCTGGCGTCTTAGGGGTAGAGACGATTCCTGCATCTTCTGCTTTAGCAAACTCTTTTTGTGGTTCTTCCACAGAGGGAGTCTCTGCAACTACTGCAGGCGCAGGTTCAGCAGCTATGGATGCGCCTTGTGTATTTGAAGCCGCAAGTTCTGGCGCAATGTTTTGTTGGTTTTGAGGTGTCGATTGCTCTGCTGGTTTCGCATTACGACGTTGCCACTCTGCCGCAGTGCGTAAATCAAGAAATCCCTCGTATAAATCCTGAACATCTTTCAATACTAAATCGATTTCTACTACCGGAATTTTTTCGTTGTATGATAAAATGCGGCCGTATTGCTCTTCAAGCTTGATGAGCAAATGGTTAATTTCTTCTTGCATGCGGCGGACATCCATAATGATTCAAAGTAAAACAGACTGCGTTGCAATTTAATTAGATTTGTAATCTCTTTTGCGAATTATTTAAAGATATTTTTACAGTATTTCAACATGTTTTTGGAGAACACGATAAATCATTCAAAAAAGCGCGGTTGGCTTGAAGTTATTTGCGGTTCAATGTTTTCCGGAAAAACTGAAGAGCTGATTAGACGCCTCAGAAGAGCGCAATTTGCCAAGCAAAATGTTGAAATTTTTAAACCTGCGGTTGATACCCGCTACGCGGAGAGTGAGGTGGTCTCACACGACGCCAATTCAATACGTTCCACACCTGTTGAATCTTCGCAAAGTATACTTTTATTGTCCAATGATGTGGAGGTAGTAGGTATAGATGAAGCACAATTTTTCGACCTCGAATTGGTAAATGTTTGTAATGAACTGGCCAATCAGGGCATTCGCGTAATTATTGCCGGTTTAGATATGGATTACAGAGGCTACCCATTTGGCCCTATGCCCGGCCTACTAGCTACTGCAGAGTATGTTACTAAAGTACATGCCATTTGTATGAATTGCGGAAATCTGGCCAATCATTCGCACCGCATCGACAGTAATAACAATAATCTCGTTTTGTTGGGCGAAACCGACTCGTACACCCCACTTTGCCGCGATTGTTTTTACGACCTTAATCCTTTGCCCTATTCGGGCCTCAAAGGCGCCAAAGAACAATGAATGCCATTAGCATTGAAGATTTAGCACGTGCCTGCGATGGGTTGCTGCATGCAAACTGCCCTGCAAATACTTTCATTGGCTCTATCATGTTCGACAGCAGAAGTCCGTTTGCTAGTCCTTCGGTATTGTTTGTTGCTTTAAGATCAAAACGAAACGATGGTCACCGTTATATCGACGATCTGCTTCAAGCAGGCGTTTGCAATTTTTTGGTAGATAACATACCAAAGCACCTTATTCACACCGCTGCAAATTTTATTTGTGTAGAAAATACGCTGCTTGCGCTTCAAAAAATTGCTGAATGGAAAAGATCCCAAAGCAATGCGCAGATAATTGCCATTACAGGAAGCAACGGAAAAACCATTGTTAAAGAGTGGTTAAATGCGCTGGTTAAACAAGATTTTTCGATATGCCGCAGTCCACAAAGCTTTAATTCACAGCTTGGGGTTGCCCTATCAGTAATGAATCTGGAACAAGAACATCAGCTCGGAATTTTTGAAGCAGGAATCTCTATGCCGAATGAAATGTGCCAGTTGGAACAAATGATTCGACCCGACGAAGGCATATTTACGATGATTGGTCAGGCACATGCTGAGAATTTCTCTTCGCTTGAGGAAAAAATTGCGGAGAAGCTCGTCCTTTTTAAGTCCTGTAAAACGCTTATTTACTGCAGAGATCACAGTGTTATCCATAAACTAGCAGGTGTAGCATGCGGCGGAAGACGTTTTACCTGGGGCCTGCACCCCGAAGCCGATGTTCGCATTGTTAAAAACGAACACGCTCTTGTGCATCTTCAATTTTCACAGGAATTATATCGCTTTAAACTACCGTATTCTGATGCCGCATCAATAGAGAATTTACTTCATGTAATTACCTGGATGCTGCTTCACGGATACTCAGAAGCCACCATTCAAACCCGACTCGAAAGATTGCAGCCGCCTGAAATGCGTTTGCAAATGCTTCAAGGTATAAACGACTGTCTAATTTTAAATGATTCTTGGGCTGCCGATCCTGATTCTACGCGCATTGCTCTTCAGGCCCTCGCACAAATGAGCGGTGTGTTAAAACGCACAGTAATTCTGTCCGACATGCTCGAAACAGGCATCCCTGAGGAACAACTTTATGCCCAAATAGGAATGGAGCTTAACAACGTCGGCATTTCAAAAATTATTGGAATTGGCCGTTCGGTGAGCAGGCTTTTTGACACGTTTAATGGCGAAAAGCATTTTTTTAGTACTACTCAGGAACTTTTAAACGCTTTACCCAGCCTTGATCTAAACAAAGAAGCAATCCTTCTGAAGGGAGCACGGATTTTTGCATTCGAACATATAGCCACTGCATTACAGCTAAAATCGCACGAAACAGTCCTTGAAATAAATCTAAACCATCTCATCCATAACCTTAACTACTATAAAACATTACTTCCTCGAGATATTAAATGGATGGCCATGGTAAAAGCGTTTTCATATGGCACGGGAACATCCGAAATCGCCGCTATCTTGCAATCCAACAGAATTGATTATTTGGCCGTTGCCTATGCGGATGAGGGGGTAGCGCTCCGTAAAGCCGGAATTCGGGTGCCGATTATGGTGATGAGCCCCGAAACCGAATCATGGAGCAGCATGCTCGAGTTTAATCTCGAACCCGAAATTTATAGTTTTAAAACACTCCATGCATTTATTGATTTGCTCGATCGCCGTCAGACGAACGAAAAACGAGCCTACCGAATTCACATAAAACTGGACACCGGCATGCACCGTTTGGGCTTTGAGGCGCACGATATGCAACCGTTGGCTTCTCTTCTAAACATGCGCAGCGAAATCGAGCTGGCTTCTGTGTTTTCACATCTGGCAGCAAGCTCAGAAGCAGAACACGATGAATTTACTCGGAATCAAATCGCCGTTTTTGAAGAAATGTGTCAATTGCTTCAGAAATTAACCGGTAGGCATTTCCTCAGGCATATACTTAATTCGGGAGGCATATTGCGCCACGCATCTGCACACATGGATATGGTACGATTGGGAATCGGTTTATACGGCATTTCAGAGGGAGACTCACAAAATCAGTTATTCCCTGTGGGCCGACTCAAAACCGTAATCAGCCAGATTCGTTCAGTAAATTCGGGCGAAAGCATCGGTTACAGTAGGAAGGGTATGGTTACGCGCAACTCGCTTATAGCGACATTGCCTATTGGATACGCCGATGGATTATCTCGAAAATTGGGTAACGGAAGATTTGCCTTTACGATACGTAACCAGAGTGCCCCAACGGTGGGTAATATTTGCATGGATATGTGCATGGTGGATGTTACAGACATTAAAGATGTTCAAGAGGGCGATGGCGTCATCATTTTTGAAAATTCTACGCAGATTAAACAGCTTGCCGATGCCGCCGAAACCATCCCATACGAGGTGCTTACCGGACTTTCGCCGCGCATTAAACGTGTTTATCTTCACGAATAATCTTCATAAGGAACATCATTCCGCCCATTTAGGAGTGCCCTCCATATCTAAAACACTCCACGACATTACAGGCGAAGTATCATTTAACTGCCAAAATAAATTCCCCATACATCGGCCATCCGAATCGCGCAGAACATCACGCATGATTTTATAATGTTCCGATTGTAATTTTCGCGAGGAAGCGCTTAATGCCTCATACGTATCGAAAGGCACGCTCGCATCGCTGAGGTATTTCTCCAGTAAGCCTATGCCTTTGTAGCTGAGGACTAAGTTATCAAGCGAAACAGAATCGACATTTAAGCCTTGATATTTTTCAATAATATTAGCAGGTGGAAATGAGGGCAGGCCATATTCACTCATAAAACGAGGGATGCGCGTGTATGCCGAACTTAAAGGCATTTCGCCATGCCAAACGCCCCAATCGTGATTGTCGCCGCGGTTAAAATCATCTGGCTTACCCCAGTTGGAAACCGGCGACGAATGCACATAACTTACATTAGGGCAAATTAGCGCAACGGCACGGGGTAACAATTTCATAAACAGGCTTGTATATTGGCTGTCTAATTGAGCAACCTGAGCTGCATTCCAGCGGTATTTTTGAGGCCATCCCCAATTTTTGCGGGCTACATCCACTTCATTGTTTCCACAAAAAAGCGCCAAACAAGGGTGTTTAGCAATGCGAGCTGTTTGATATTGTATTTCGTGCTCAATGCTTTTCACCAACTTTTTCGAGAGCGGATAATAGCTGCAGGCAAACATAAAATCTTGCCATATCATAACACCGTTTCTATCGGCCCATTGGTAGAATTCATCAGGCAAATAAGTACCCCCACCCCAAATACGCAGCATATTAAACCGCTTATTTATAACGTATTGTAGTTCTTTAGGACAAAGGCCTGTTACACGCGCATTTTCGAAGGGTTCATTGGGCATAATAACATTGGCCCCCTCCATAAAAACAGGTTTGCCGTTAACTTTAAAATAGAAGCTTTCGCCCCATAAATCAGGCTCTCGAACGAGCTCAACCGTTCGAACCCCGAATTCAACATTAACGGTATCGCTAAAGTGTGTTTTGGTTTTGGTAATACTCTGCCCACTAACGCGTAACGATGTAGAATACAAATAAGCCGTTCCGAAATTCTGAGGCCACCAAAGCTGCGGCTTTATTATATAAAACGGGACGCGGAAATCCGTCTCGCCTGATTTTTCGAGGTTTCCTTTATCAAATACCCATGTAAAATCGCCTGGTAAATTAATGTCGCTGATGCTGCAGGCTTTGTTCATCGCAAAAGCAAGCTCCATTTGCGCGGTATCGCCATTAATATTAAGGGTTTGGATGTGTGCTTCCTTAATAAAATAGTCATCCTCAAAAATGAGTCGTGGACATCTTCTAAAGCCCGTATAAATTTCGGCAAAGGTAAAATCCCAGCCAAATTCCTGCTGCGGAGCTCTAATATAAGGCGCTGTTTTAATGCTGTCTGTTTGATTGTCGGCGGGATAGGGGATAAAGCTCATTTCACCTGAATGCATTACCGTTTCGCGTGGAGGAGAGAAAACGATTTCCAATATGTTATCGTTTTCCTTCAAAACAGGCGGCGTAAGCGGGAATGACCATAAGCAAAAAGCATTATCGGTTTTGCCCAACTGAAAACCGTTCAAGTAAACGGCAGTAAACGTCTGAAGATAATCAAGTTCCAGACGAATAGTACCCTTATTAAGCTGTGTGCTGCTAAGGTTGAAATTGCATTTTATAGTTTGTGCGCAGGATGCTACCGAATCGTGGTACTTGCGTGCCTCCTTCGAAAATCGAGCCGCATCCTTTAGCTGCAGATCGTTCTCCCGCAAAACATGCAAAATATTGCGTGCACCATAAAATGATATCCATTCGGCATGTTCGCCTTTTCGCAAAGCCCAATTACGGAGATTTAGGGTATCGTTACCCTGGGTAAGTACCGAAACAAACAGAAATAAAATTAAGCAGATGCAGCGCATTGGTGAATGATTTCTGCCATTGATTTTATTTTCTCCCCATTGGCACGCATCACGCTAAATTCTGCGGCAGGGTGGTCTTTCGACATGCTAATGGCCTCGTTTCTGAACAGCATTTGAGAAGGATAGATATCGCCTGCTGAGGCATGAAAATGCCGAATGCCTGTTTCCCAAAATAAAGGGATCTGCTCGGCCTTAACGCCGCTTCCGGCCATAATTTCAATACTGTTTCCTGCGGCTTCCTGCATGTGCCCTAGCATTTCGATGCCTTCGATGGCCGTATTTTTAGATCCTGAACTTAATACGCGTTTAACTCCCAGTTCCTTAAGCAGCTCTAGTGCTTCAATGCTGTTGCGGCACATATCGATGGCTCGGTGCACACAAAATTCAAGTGTTGGCGCCTCCGATTTTATCTTGCCCATTCGGGGGTAATCAAAATCGCCGTTTGGCAGCAGCATGCCGGTTACAAAACCCTTAGCGCCCATTTCAGCAAACAAAACTACATCGCGTAACATTTCGTCAAACTCATTGTGGCTATATAAAAAATCGCCACCGCGAGGCCGTAAAATTGGAAACACCTCAATGTTTGGAATGTATAACGAAGCCTGCAATAATCCAGCCGATGGGCTGGTGCCGCCTTCCAAACGTCCGGAGCATAACTCCACGCGTTTTGCCCCGTTTTGCGCTGATATTAAAACGCTTTCGGAGCTGTAGCAGCATATTTCAAGCGATGGAATCATCCTCCTCAAAGCTGATTCAAGCCATTGAAATGGTTAATGCTAAATTTCGTTGCTTTTCCAAATGTCAAGCTTTTTAAGTTCGATTTCGCCGGGAAAAAAATTGCGCGCACTTGAAGAAAACGACTCAGTGAAGTCTGAAACATAAAACTCCAGGCTCGACTTGGCCGTTTTACGAAGCAGTTTTTGCTGAGTAAGATTTTCTTTAACAGATTGGGCCACCATTTCGGCCGAATCAAAGACTTTGACCTTGCCTTTGTAATATTCTTCTACCTCTTTGCGTATGAGCGGATAGTGGGTACATCCGAGAATAATGGCTTCGATATGTTTCAATGATTTTTTCTCGAGATAGGATTGAATAATGGTGCGTGAAATCTTATTATTAAAAAAACCTTCTTCAATCATCGGAGCCAGTAGTGGCGTAGCCAGCGAGGTAACCTCGGTATGTTTTGAGCGCTTTTTTATTTTTCGGGGATAGATGCCCGATGCTACGGTACCGCGTGTAGCAATTACTCCTACTTTAGAATTCGGATACAACGCCGCAATGGCTTCTGCCGCAGGATCAATAACATTAATTACGAGGGCTTTTGAACCGGCAAGGGTTTTAACCGTTTTGTAAGCATATGCCGAAGCGGTGTTGCAGGCAATAACAATCATCTTACAGTTGCGGCTTAAAAGGTACTGCGTGATGCCGGCGCCGTACGCATCAATAAGGCCTGGCGATTTATCTCCGTAAGGAAAATGTGCCGTGTCGCCAAAGTAAATCAGATTTTCGTGAGGCAAAAGCCGGTGTATAGCAGCCGCTACGGTGAGGCCACCGATTCCCGAATCAAAAATCCCAATAGGATCATTTGCCTTTGCCATATACAAGAATAAAAAAAGCACCCGAGAATGAGGGTGCTCCAATCTAAAAAATTTTAAACCGCTTAAAGGCCAAGTTTTTTCTTAACCAATGCGAGTATATTATCGCTTTCTTCCCAATAGAGGAACGATCCGGCAGAAGTATCAATTACATAGGTGTAGCCGTTTTCTTTGGCCACTTGCTCAATGGCTTTTTTAGCCTTATTTAGGATAGGCTCGATAAGCTTGCTTTCTTCATTTTGAAGACTTTCCTGCGCTTGTTGTTGGAAATTCTGAATGCGCGTTGCCAAACCTGTAAGTTTTTCCTCTGCTGTTTTACGTGCAAGTTCTGACATTTTAGCGCTTTCATTTTTGTACTTATCCTCCTCAGTACGATACTCGGTCATCATTTCCTCCAGCAGCTTTTGTGCTTCCTTAGTTACTGAGTCCATTTTCGCCATAGCGGCCTTGCGCTCAGGCATTAAGGTTAATAATTCTTGCGAGTTAATATGGCCAAACTTAGGGCCTTTCTGCGCAAACGAAACTCCTCCTGCCAATACGGCTACAAATAGAAAAATAACCTTTAAATGGTTCATGGTGTTGTGATTTAAAAATTTACTTTTTTGGGGTATCTGAGTCGCCGGAGCCTCCGGCCGGATTGGCATCATCGGCACCTTTTATGGGAGAGTAGCCCATTTCTTCGAGTACCGCATCGCTAATGTCGTATTTGGGGTTGGTAAACAATATGGTTAAATCGCTTGACTTATCGAACACTGCCGCATAATTTTTTGTGGTCGATATTTCTTTAATCGCATTATACACTTTATCCTGAATAGGTTTTATTAACTCCTGACGACGCTTTAATAAGTCGCCACCCTTTCCAAACCGCTGTTTTTGAAGCTCTTTAGCTGCTTTCTCTTTGTCAATTATTTCATCTTCACGTTTTTTCTTCATGTCGTCTGACAAAAGAATGGCCTCGGCCTGAAAATCTTTATACATTTTATCAATCTCGGCAAATTTTGCCTCAATTTCTTTCTGCCACTGGAGCGAAATTTTATCTAATTGCTGCTGAGCTGATTTGTATTCGGGTATATTTTCGAGTATATACTGCGAATCAACAAAGCCAAATTTTTGTGCCGATACAGCCATGTTCATCCCGAACATAAGCGCAAATCCTAAAAGGAATTTTTTCATAATCGGCGTTTTTGAAGGTGCAAAAGTAATCATTTTGATGAGTTTTATTTTGCCGTTTCAACAATCGTGCAAAAAACAAAAATACAGAACAGGGCTATTTCCATTAATTGAAATTCTGGCCAATAATAAAGTGGAAAATCCCTTTTTGCATTCCCGGATACCCTTTGATATCGTCAAATCGGTAGCCGTAATCCAATCCTAAGAGTCCGAACATAGGTAAAAATACACGAACGCCAATTCCGGCTGAACGTTTTAATGTAAAGGGATCAAAATCTCGGAACGAACCCCAGGCATTACCGCCCTCCAAAAAGGCAAGACCAAAAACGGTGGCCGAAGGATTCAATGAAACCGGATATCTTAGTTCCATAGTCAAGCGGTTGTAGATGGGGGCATCCCCAGCCGATTGAAGTCCTGTTTGATTAGAAATAGAGCCGTCTTCGTATCCCCTTAAACCAACAATCTCGGCTCCTAAAAATTGTGCCCCCCAGGTTAATCCGGTAAGGCCGGTGCCGCCAAATCTAAAGCGCTCAAACGGCGATATCCCCTTAGCATCGGTGTATGAACCCAGAAATCCAAAATTGGCACGCGTCATCAGCACCAGTTTATTGTTTTTACTGAGGGGCGTAAACCATTGTGCATCAAATTTCCATTTATGGTATTCGATCCATTTAAAGCGCTGCTGGTCGGTTACAAAATCGGCAGCAGTATTTTTGTTAATGAGCGAATAGGGAGGCGTAAACTGCAGCGAAATACTAATTGAGGAGCCACTGGCGGGATAAATAGGCTGATCCACCGAATTGCGCGAAAATGTGGTGCTCACACTAAAGTTATTGGCAAATCCGTTGGTGAAAGTTCCGAACGCCGATGAATTAATGAGTTCGTAGTATGAATAATTGATTGAGTGCTGCAAGCTAAAAAAGTCATCGGGCCAACGCAAACGGCGTCCAAAGCCAATTACGGCACCGCTAGTTTTAGTTGCGCTGCGGGTTGGGTCGGTTTTAGCCGCCCCGTTTCCGAATACCGAGTGAAACCCTGTAATGGTTAACGAATTAGGCTTTCGGCCTCCCAGCCAGGGCTCGGTAAACGATAGGTTATAGCTTTGAAAGGCCCTTCCGGTTGATGATGCGTTTATGGACAGTCGCTGGCCATCACCCGAAGGCAAAGGCGTCCATGCACTTTTCTTGAAAAAACTACGTGCACTAAAATTGTTAAAGGCAAGACCGAGGTTCCCGATGAGCCTTCCGGCACCCCAACCTCCCGACAGCTGTAATTGGTCAGACGGCTTTTCTTCCACACGATACTCGATATCGACAGTGCCGTCTTGCGGGTTGGGCATGGGATTAACGCCCATTTTTTCGGGATCGAAATACCCTAGTTGCGAAAGTTCGCGTTGGGTGCGCACAATATCAGACCGGCGGAAAAGCTGACCCGGACGTGTGCGTATTTCGCGCAAAATAACATGGTCGTTGGTTTTGTCGTTTCCTACTATGGTTACTTTATTTATGGTGGCCTGTTTGCCTTCATAAATGCGCATTTCAATGTCAACCGAATCCTTGCCAACTATTTTTTCAACCGGAGTAATCTGGAAAAACAAGTGGCCATCGTTCATGTAAAGTGAGGTGATGTCTGTTTCGGAGGCATTCATAAATAAATTCTGCTCCAAATTGGCCTGATTAAACACCTCTCCCTTTTTTATGCCTAATCTTGCACCTAACTCTTTGGAAGTGTATTTGGTATTGCCCACCCATGAAATGTTCCGAAAGTAATAGGGGTTGCCCTCTTCAATCACAACTTTAATGGCGAGGTGTTTTTCGTCGTAGCGGTAGACAGAATCTTCAATAATTCGGGCGTCTTTGTAACCCTTTTCGAAATATACGGCAAGCACTTTATCCAGGTCCTCACGATAATTATCCTCAATAAATTTTGAGGTAGTAAAAATGCTCCACCACGGATTTTCCTTGGTATTCTTCATTTTTCGTTTAAGCTTGCCTGCCTTCACGTGTTCGTTGCCTTCGAACTGAATCGTTTTAATCTTAATACGTTTATTTTTATTAACTGCCAGTAACAAAATTTGGCCTCCTTTTGCAGCGGTGTCGGGATAGGTCGAAACTACGGCATCGGCATTCATGTAGCCTTTGTCGAGATAGTATTCCCTAACTTTGTTTCTGCACTGCACCAATAAATTTTCACTGATAGCTTTACCGGTCATAAGCTCGAGACTTTCGCGGAGTTCATCGGCATCGCTCTTTTTAACACCGGTAATTCGAAAACGCGACAATTTGGGTTTCTCCTCGAGAATAAATTCAATCCAAATTTTATCTTCAGAAACGCGTGGTGCCACCACTTCGATGTGCGAAAAAAGGCCTTGTTTCCATAACGCTTGAATAGCCTTTGAAATTTGCTCGCCCGGCACCATTATTTTTTCGCCTTCGTTAAGGCCGGTAAGCATTTTTAAAATAGTATTGTCGAGCAAGCTGCCCCCCGATGTTTTAAAGGAAACATCGGCTATAGTAAATTCCTTAGGTGCGCTATAATTTATCTCAATTATTTCTTCGCCAAGTTTAATCTGAGCACTAACTCTTGAGAAAGCGGTAATACAAAATAAAATTACAAGAAGACGCTTCATTTTAATGGCTCAGTTGTTCAGATGTTTTTCCAAATCTACGTTCACGCCCTTGATATTCCAAAATTGCCTCATAAAAATGTTCGCGATTGAAATCGGGCCATAAAACGGGAGTAAAATATAGTTCGGCATATGAAATTTGCCACAGTAAAAAATTGCTGATGCGGTGTTCGCCGGAAGTTCGAATTAGCAACTCTGGATCAGGTATAGATTGGGTAGTTAAGTATTGAGAAAATAGCGTTTCGTTGATGTCATTTTCCGATAGTTTTCCGGCGGCAGTTTCTAAAGCTATTTTCCGAGCAGCATTAACAATTTCCCACCTAGCACTGTAGCTAAGGGCTAATACCAAAGTCATTCCTTTGTTGGCTGCTGTTTTTTGGATTGATGCGTTAAGACTTTTCTGGCAGTTTTCGGGCAAGGCAGCCATATCGCCTATGGTAGTAAGTCGAATATTATTCTCGATGAGTGTTTTGGTTTCTCGAGCGATCGTATTTACCAAAAGCTCCATCAATGCATTTATTTCGCGTTGGGGCCTATTCCAATTTTCGGTGGAAAATGCATACAGCGTTAAATATTTTATTCCCAGTTCGGCAGCGGCTTCAATGGTTTCTCTAACAGCTTTAACTCCGTTTTGATGTCCGAAAATGCGCAATTTGCCTTTACTCTTAGCCCAACGTCCGTTGCCGTCCATAATAACGGCAATGTGTTTGGGTATTCTTTCTGTATTGATTGCTTTGCGTAACTCCGACATTCTTCTTGGCCTTAGCTCCAGAAACGGCAAAGATAAACGATTATCTGTAGGCCTGACATACCCGCTCAGCCTTTCGAAGCTTTACGGTAAGGGTAAGTCCTGCAAAAGCATACCAGTCTTTCGTAGTGGAATTGCCTCTTTGCCTATTGATATTGCTGTTACCGGGCGCATTGAGAGATCGATCGGCCAGTTTTACCGCATCCACTCCGTGCGCGTAGTAAAGCGAAAAGGGGTCAACGTATGTGGTGCTAACATCGTCGAGATAATCGGTAAACGTCTTGCGAAGGCCCCACTCAACCCCAACCCCAATTATTTTCAAAAAATGAAACTTCACCCCAAAGCCAAATGGGAATGTTGCCCCAAGCAGTGAATATGGATTTCGGCCTCGGTATTGCGCCGTACCTTGCCCTTCAGTTCCCAAGGGCTGTAGCTCACGCCATTCGCCCTTATACTCGGCTTTAGGATTGAACCTAAAGAGTGCAAATCCCCAAAAAACATAAGGTGTGGCAGGGTACACCACATTACCAACTTCGTAGGGGAAAAAATTAAATTCAATTTGAGGCGAAAATTCGTAGATAGACGAACGAAACGATAAATTTCTGTTTCGCTGACTAAGGCTTTTGCTCTCGGCATCATCTGCCTGAATGCTCATATAACTGGCTTGTATTTTCCAAGCCCAACGGGGGTGATAATTGTATCGATATACTAAGCCGCCTCCAAAACGAGGCATAAAAAATTGCCGGCCGGGGTTTAAATCCCCCATATAGTAGCTTACCCCTGCAACCGGACCCAATTCAGAATATTTACGCATTTTCTGCGCCACTAATATTGGGCCAGTAAAACACATAACTAGAAGAAGTAAATACCTCGACTGATTCATACTCGAACACTGTTTACTTCTAATAACGCGAAAAGGTTATCTAAATTTTGGAAGAACGGATCTTCCTGATTTTAGACGGTAAGTGAGCGTAATTGTACCTAACATGTAGGCATCCCGATCGGTAGGGTCGCCCCGTTGTTCGCCGGTAAATGCAGAACCTGCAATAACATCCTGACCATTTTCTCCCGCCCTGTTTGAAAGACGTTGTGCCACAGGTCCATATTTCGCTCCAATCAAGGTAGGCGAAAAATAGGTAGTACTCACATCATCAATATAATCGGTGGTGGTTAGACGCATGCCGTATTCAAAACCAATAGTCCAATTTTTGTCAGAAAGAGGCAAGCGGAAGCCCATACCAATGGGGAAACATGCTTGAATTCTTTTGTATGGAGTTCGAGACGCCGCAATACCCTGGCCTTCAGTTCCTAATGGCTGCAATGCCCACCATGTACCTTCTATCTTCGCTTTGGGATTGAAGAAAAATGCGCCAACTCCTCCGAAGACGTACAGATTTAAGTCTATTCCGGATTTACTTCGAACCCCTCGAAGCACATAACGACTTTTGGTAGATTTAAGCTGTAGAATCGACACCTCAGCTTGGAAAGAAGACTCAAAAATAGGAGATCTAAAACTTAAATTTCGATTTCTCCTAAAGGGTTCTTTGGTGAGTGAATCGCGACCAGAAAGCACGGTGTAATGCAAATTATATTTCAAAGAAACCGTTGGATTAAAGCGGTATCTCAGCCCTAAATGCAGAGATGGACGCGTTAATACAAATTCTAAGTCTTTAATGCCATTAGTTCCAATGGCATCGCGGCCACCGAGCTCTCCCAAAAAATTTGAAAATCCAAGGCCATAAACCGTTTCGCAACGATCAAGAAATCGTGTTTTCTTTCGCTGAGCTTGTAAAGCCGGGGCACAAAGCCCAATCAGTAAAATAAAAAATACTACCTTTTTCATTTGCGGAATTTTATCCCGGAACACGCAAAAATAGAGTTTTTTTCCACACCTCAAAATGTTAATAAGAATATTGATTTGAAATTAACCTGAGAATTTCGCCTCCACTTTGAATCAGTAATTTGAGGCAATTCGCATACGAATTTCATTTATTTAAAGCCTTTAGGCTTGTTTAATTTCTTTTATCAATACCCCACATAAGTTTCTCGCGAATGGTCTGGAGAAAATCCTGATTTTTTCTTCGAATCAAGTTCAATGAAAATGGAGCCTTCCTTATTTCTATTTCCTGCAGGGCATTCATTGCCGCCGAACGGGAATCAAGCGAAACCATCATTTCTTTGCCGCGAACTTCTGCTTTAATATGTAGTAAATCTTCATCGGAAATCACCAGCGGCCTCACGTTTAAATTATGAGGGGCAATGGGTGTAATGATTAAGTTTTCGGAGGTGGGAAGAATGATAGGGCCTCCGCAGGAAAGCGAATAGCCGGTTGAACCTGTGGCAGTGCTTATGATTAATCCATCGGCCCAATAATGATTTAACATGGCACCGTTGCGCATAACTTTTAAGGTAATCATGGATGAATTATCCTTTTTATGCAGCGTTATTTCGTTGAGTGCAAAGGGGAATTGCACAAACGGATTGGGCTCTGTATGCAGCGCAAGCAGAGTCCTTTTCTCAATATGCCAGTTTTCAGTTATTAAAGCATTAACGGCAGCGTCCACCTCATCCTTCGAAAATGCAGTTAAAAATCCAAGCCTTCCGGTATTAATGCCCATTAAGGGAATGCCCGAATCGCCAACATAGGTTAATGCTTCGAGTAAAGTACCGTCTCCGCCAATACTCACCATGGCCTGGCATCGAAGTGGCGGCCTAACGGCATTAAATACCTCTGCTTCATATCCGCTCGGCAACAGGTCTTTTATCTTTTGATAAAAGTGTTCGTAAATACAAAGCTTTACGTCATTAGCCACCAAACCCGCAATAAAAGTGCTTATGGCTTCTGCTCTTCCCTGGTCAAAGGTGCGTCCAAAAAGAGCGATGCGTTTCATGAATAAAAATTATGGAAGGCTAAAATACTAAGTAAAAATACATGGCGATGATTTGGGTCCTGCTACATGTTTATGAAATTCATAAACTGATCGAACCGATTGCGCATGTCCTCTGAAAATTCAGACTGTTGGAATGTTGCCTTTACGTCAATATTAAAACGAGTAAATGATGCCACAATGGCACGAATATCTTCGCGATTTACCTTAAGGGTGAGCTCCACACGTGTGGACTCTTCAAGATTATTTAGACTAAGACTTAGTATTTTAGTGTCGTTCTCTTCTATTATTCGTGCAATCTGACTTAAGCTGTAATCGTTTTGATTGAGCTCCAGAACAATTACCCCACCCGGATTGTCAACGGCTAGCGATGCTGCAAATTTTTCGACAAGCGTTTTTAGCGAAATGGTGCCCAAATACTGATCTTGTTCATCAAGCACTGGAATTACCGTGAGGTTAAGCTTTGAAACCAATTTTAGCACATCATAAATATGCTGGTTGCGATAAACAAAAGGCCGAATAAGCGATAAACTATGGTTGCCGAGCGCTTCTTCGGGGGTGTTTAAATCTAAAATATCTGCATCTGAAATAAGCCCCAACAACTCCTGATGATTTACGATAGGCAAATGCGATACACGAAGTTCATCCATCCAATGTAATGCCTTAATACCTGTATCAGAGGTTTTTAAGGGCGGTATAGTTTCAGCTATAAGTGCTTCGGCAAGCATGTTTTAGGCTTAATTTTATCTTAAATAACGAGGATATTGGTGCTTTGTTTTGTAATGTATTCGACAAACCTATACAAAATAGGTAAACGCACAAATGTTTTTGAGAATATTTAGCTTTGTTGCTCCAATTAAAAGCTCTGATGGTAAAACTGAGTGTTAACATTAATAAAATTGCTCTTATTCGAAATGCACGGGGCGGTGGCCTCCCCAATTTGCTGGAAGCGGCTTTGCGCATAGAATCTTTTGGGGCTCATGGTATAACAGTTCATCCACGGCCCGACCAGCGGCACATAACATTTGAGGATGTGCGAATGTTGAAACGAGAAATAAAAACCGAACTTAATGTAGAGGGCTTTCCTTCAAACGATTTTATTGATTTGGTATGTGAAGTTAAGCCTCACCAGGTAACCTTGGTACCCGATCCACCTGAAGCACTCACTTCCAATGCCGGTTGGGATTGCCTCCAACACGAGGCATTTCTTAAACCCATTATTGCTACCCTCCGTTCAAAAGGCATCCGCACATCGCTTTTTATGGATACTAATGTGGCGCAATACCACGCCGTAAAAAGAATTGGAGCCGACCGAATTGAGCTTTACACCGAAGCCTATGCACATAGTTATAGCACCGATAAAGAAAAAGTCATCAAACCCTACATAGAAGCCGCTATTGCTGCAGGCGAATTGGAGCTAGGTCTTAACGCCGGACACGATCTTAACAGTCAAAATCTAGCGTATTTTGCTCAACAAATTCCAGGCCTTTTAGAAGTTTCGATAGGCCATGCGCTTATATCGGAGGCGCTTTACCTAGGACTGGAAAATACCGTAAAGCTTTACCTCAAACAATTGCCATGATTTTATTTTGCCGCAATTATGGAACCCAGCCCCAAACACTGATTGTGTTGCACGGTCTGTTTGGGCAGTCCGACAATTGGACAAGCCTTGCAAGGCGTTGGTCTGAAATGTTTACCGTAATTACGCCCGACCAGCGCAACCATGGGCAGTCGCCCCATAGCGATGAATTCAACTACGACCTGATGGCCGATGATTTAAAAAACACAGCGGATGCTTTAGGATTAGAGTCATTTTCTTTGCTAGGCCATTCCATGGGAGGAAAAACCGCTATGCTGTTTGCCCAAAAATATCCTCAATACCTCAAAAAATTGATTGTGGCCGATATTGCCCCCCGCTATTATGCACCACATCATGCAGAAATTATCGCCGCTTTGAAAAGTCTTAATATCAACAACATTAACGACCGTCAAACCGCCGATATCGAGCTTGCAAAAGCCATTAAAGAGCCGTCTACCCGCCAATTTTTACTTAAAAATCTGTATCGAAAAGAAGACAACACCTTCGACTGGCGTTTTAATCTGACGGCAATTGCAAACAACATTCACGAAGTTGGGGCAGCACTACCCCAAAGCCCTGTTAACGTTGATACCCTTTTTTTAAGAGGCGAAAGGTCAAATTACATTCAAAACAACGATGAAGCCTTAATTAAACTTAATTTTCCCAATTCAGAAATTCAAACGATACCCCATGCAGGGCACTGGCTGCATGCCGAGCAACCCCTCACATTCTCCGATGCTGTTCTCCGATTTTTAGCTGTCGGTTGAGGGTTAATTGCTTAATTTCGCAGCCATGGAAACAGTTGTTAGCGGCATCCGCAGTACGGGAAATCTTCATTTAGGAAATTACTTCGGGGCCATCCGTAATTTTGTAAAAATGCAGCATCAGCATCAGTGCTACTTTTTTATTGCCGATTTACATGCGCTTACCACGCACCCAAAACCCGATCATTTTCGCAACAGTGTTAAAAACGTGCTAGTCGAATATTTGGCCGCCGGACTCGATCCCGAATCATGCACTCTTTATATACAAAGCGATGTGCCCGAAATTTCGGAACTGTACCTTTTGCTCAATATGGTGGCTTCTGTGGGCGAACTCGAACGCTGCACCTCCTTTAAAGACAAAATAAGGAAACACGCCGACAACATCAATGCAGGTTTACTTACCTATCCGGTGCTTATGGCGGCAGACATTCTAATACACAAAGCCACTAAAGTTCCGGTAGGAAAAGATCAGGAACAGCACCTCGAAATGGCACGAAATTTTGGAAACCGATTCAATCATTTATACAATAAAGACGTGTTCCCGGAGCCTTATGCCTACAATTTTGGGGAACAATTGATTAAGGTACCCGGACTTGATGGTAGCGGTAAAATGGGAAAAAGCGAAAGTGAAGGAAACGCCGTTTTTCTGGCCGATACGCCCGATGTTATCCGTAAAAAAGTAATGAGAGCGCTCACCGACGGTGGGCCAACGGCTCCAAATCAGGAAAAGCCCGAAATTATTGCGCATCTGTTTCAGTTAATGGATTTAGTAAGCACTTCAGAAACATACGCTCATTTCGATGCCGCCTGGAACAATGGCTCCATCCGTTATGGTGATATGAAAAAACAATTGGCCGAAGACATGATCGCCTTTACCGAGCCTTTTCGGGATAAAATAAACGAAACAGCAGCAAATGAAGCACTTCTAAAAGACGTAATTAGCAGCGGCGCTGCAAAAGCCCGAAAAAGTGCCGCCGAAACGCTCAGAGAAGTAAAAGAAACCATAGGCATAAAGGTTTAATTTATGGCCGAAAGCATCTCCATAACCACCGACCGAACTCAAACTTTACAGGTTTTTGAAGAACTTATACCTCAGCTGGAGGCATTATGGCTGGGCGAATCCGACGAAATTGCCTGCATGGCCAATACTGCTGCCGTCGTGCATTCTGTTTTTGGACACCATTGGGTAGGTTTTTATCGGGTTATCAACAACGAATTAGTGTTGGGGCCGTTTCAGGGGCCAATAGCCTGCACGCGCATTGGACTTGGAAGAGGGGTTTGTGGTACAGCCTGGCAACGAAAAGAAACGATTGTTGTGGACGATGTGGATGCGTTCCCCGGACATATTGCCTGTTCGTCTCTTTCAAAATCAGAAATTGTAATTCCATTAACCAACGCTATGGGCGAGGTTAAGGCTGTTTTCGATATCGACTCGACAGAGCTGGCGCGTTTTACCAAGGTTGAAAGAGAGCAGCTAGAAAAGATTTGTAAACTATTGCAGCGTCATTTATACGTATGAAACAGCTGCTTTATTTATTATTTAGCTTGCTTTTGAGTTCATGTGCCAGCCGCATTGCCCCTGCTGGTGGCGATAAAGACAGCAGCGGCCCCAAAGTGATATCGGCAAACCCCGATTCGGGTAGCATACGCTTTAGCACCGACCGCATTGAGCTTGAATTCGACGAATTCATCGAACTCAAAGACGGCGGAACGGGTATATTGTTCTC
>JBILCR010000100.1:0-6934 GCA_044353055.1 Flavobacteriales bacterium | reverse complement strand
GCATTTTCAGCAAATTGCTCGTTGACGAAATTGAGAACACTCAAAAGCAAGGCAAACAAACCATCCTTTTTAGAAACCGAAGAGGTTTTGCCCCCCTACTTGAATGCAATCAATGCAAATGGGTGCCGCAATGTGCACAATGCGACATAAGCCTAACGTATCATAAACAGGCACACCAGCTTAAATGCCATTACTGTGGATATGCTATTCCGGTTGTTTCTCATTGCAAAGACTGTAATTCTGGAGATATTCGAATGAAGGGATTTGGCACAGAGCGCCTAGAGGAAGAGTTAAGCAGTTTATTGCCGACATTAAGCATAGGCAGGATGGACCTTGACACTACCAGATCTAAACACGGACATTATAAGATAATTGAAGATTTTCAGGAAGGTCGAATTGAAGTTTTAGTGGGAACACAAATGGTAAGTAAGGGATTGGATTTTGACCATGTACGACTTGCCGCCGTGCTCAATGCAGACACCATGCTTCAATATCCCGATTTTAGGGCTTTCGAGCGGAGCTTTCAAATGCTATCACAGGTTTGTGGCAGGGCCGGTCGCCGCAACGAACCAGGCACCGCGCTTATCCAAACATGGAATCCAGATCATCCGGTTTTGGAATGGGTTAAGAAGCATGATTATAAGAGCTTCTTCACTTATGAAATTGCTGAACGTAAAACATTTGGATATCCTCCTTTTTGCCGCCTCATTCATTTGTACGTAAGGCATGAAAACCAGAACACACTCGACGAAGGCGCCGAATTGCTGGCCTCTCTATTAAGAACGAGTTTTGGCAAACGTGTCTTAGGCCCCGAATATCCTCCGGTAGGAAAAGTGCGTAATTTGTTTCAGAAAAATGTAATGATTAAGCTGGAAATAACACTATCTCCAAGTAAAGCAAAATCCCGTATTGACGAAACCATCAAACATTTTCAGAGCGAGGTAACTTTGAAAGGCTTCAGAATTATCGTTGATGTGGATCCGGTTTAAAGCCCCAACAAAACTTCTTCTCCCTTTTTACCTGAGAAAAGCATACGCTTTGGATTTTCAATGAGCTCCTTCACAGTATAAAGAAATCCAACCGATTCGCGTCCGTCAATAATTCGGTGGTCGTAGCTCAGCGCTACATACATAATCGGACGAATTTCGACCTTGCCGTTAACAGCAATCGGACGTTCTACAATGTTATGCATGCCCAGAATTCCGCTTTGGGGTGGATTAATAATTGGCGTGCTCAGCATAGATCCAAATACCCCACCATTAGTAATTGTAAACGTGCCTCCTGACATATCATCGACCGAAATTTTACCATCGCGGGCTTTTGCCGCCATTGCAGCTATTGCCTTTTCAATATCGGCCAGACTCATATTTTCGGCGTTACGGATCACCGGAACCATCAAGCCTTTGGGCGTAGAAACAGCAATTCCTATATCGCAGTATTGATGCGAAACGATTTCTTCTCCATTTATCATTGCATTAACCGCCGGGAACTTCTGTAATGCAATGGTTACCGCTTTCGTAAAAAATGACATAAATCCGAGTCCAATACCATGAACCTCCTTAAACTTATCCTTATATTCCTTTCGCAGATTCATTACATGGCTCATATCAACCTCATTGAAGGTGGTAAGCATGGCCGTTTCGTTTTTTACCGAAACCAAACGCTGACTAAGCTTTCGTCGTAACGATGTCATCTTTTCGCGGCGCTGTTCGCGACTATTAGATTCGGACTGTTTGCCGCCAAAACCATTGGCAAGTAAAGCTAAAACATCGCCTTTGGTAATCCTTCCGGATGGTCCGCTTCCTTTAATATCGGAAGGCTTAACCCCATTTTCCGCCATTATTTTTGCAGCAGCAGGTGAAGGGACGCCCGTGGCATATGATTCTTTGTTAGGAATGGTGGACTCTTTAACAGGAGCAGCTTCCTTTACTGCAGTTGGTACAGGCGCCGAAGCAGGAGTTGCAACAGGGGCGGCTACCGAAGTATCAATAGTAGCAATTACATCGCCCACATTCACTTTTTGGCCGGCCATTACTTTTATACTGATTTTCCCTCCCTGGTCGGCATTTACCGTTAATGTTGCCTTATCGGAGTCAATTTCGCAAAGCTCATCGTCTTTTGAAACAATATCGCCATCCTGCTTTAGCCAGTTAGCAATTTCGACTTCGGTTATCGACTCACCCGGAGAGGGAACTTTAATATCAATCAGCATAAGATTATAATTTTCGGTTCAAAGGTAAATAAAGAGATGCTACTGATATAATTTTTAATCAACAGTTTCGGAGAATGATTGGCATATAGGCTTTTCAAGCCGTGCATTCTTCGACATACATAGCATATAATACTGAACCACTAGAGTATAAACGACCAGCTATCCTGCCCAGTTTCCCCTATCTAGATTTCGCAATTGTATGGCTTCAGCACTATGTTCCGGAGTAATTAAAGAAGTGCCGTCGAATCATGCGAGCCGGGAAACTTTAAGTCTTATATCACTGAAACTGTATAACCAACATTCCACAGTTTGCCCATTGATGTCGCGAACTTCGATTTCCATCATGCAGCATCTAGCCTTCTAAGCTGAAAGATTCTTACATGAACTTATTTTTCAATTGTTATTTTGATCGGCTCAACTTGAAATCGCCAAATAAAAACAGCTGGAATTCATCATGCAATCTTGGCGAACTTTCATTTTTTTTAATCACAACTCCTAAGAAAAATCATCATACTATGATTTATCCATAGTTTTGCATCCATCAATAACTATCCATTCCAACAACATTTATTTTGAAAAATCTACTCGTAACTGCACTTTCTCTATTTTTTATCTTGACAGGCTCCGCTCAACAGTTTGAATGGGTGAAGAGATTAGGAAATTCATCAAATCAACAAGCATTCATTTTAAAAACCGACGCAGCCAACAATGTTTATATAACGGGCTATTTTGAATCGAGTTTTTATTTTGTTCCAGAAACATCTTCCAATCTCGCTCAAGCATTTGGAAGTGATGATATTTTTATTGCTAAGTATAGCTCAAACGGAACTTTTCTTTGGGGCAAAACCATCGGTGGATCTAGTCAAGAAAGGCCAAGTGGAATGGATGTTTCAGCAGATGGAAACATTGCGTTAACAGGGTATTTCAATGGAACCGTAGATTTCAATCCCGGATCTGCGGTGAACAATCTAACTGCTACAGGCAACCGAGATATCTTTGTTTTGAAACTAACTTCAAATGGCGATTATGCTTGGGCGCACAAATTTGGAAGCTCCCTTCCTGATGAAGGAGTTGCCACATGTTTCGATCCCAGTGGAAATGTATTTGTAACTGGTTTTTTTCAAGAAACTGTGGATTTCAATCCAGGTAGTGCAACCAACAACTTTTCTGCTACTAGTTATGATATCTTCATCCTAAAACTGGATGCCAATGGGAATTATGTTTGGAATATTGACCTTGGCGGTAGTCCAGCGGAACAAGGAAGAGCTATTCAATGTGATGCCAGCGGAAACGTTTATACTTCTGGGTCCTATGCATCAACCCTTGACTTTAACCCGGGAGCACCAACCGAATTTATGAGCGCTACAGGCGTTGATGATATCTATTTGCTCAAATTAACAAATGATGGAAATTTCATGTGGTCAAAAAAAATTGGCGGAATTAGTAATGAATTTGCTTTGTCGATAGCAATCGACTTCAATGGAGCCGCAATTCTCGGAGGTCACTTTGCAAGCACTACAACTTTCAATTCTTTTCCAAATGTTGCAGTTACATCTGCGGGATTGGATGATGCATTTGTTGTAAAATTCAATAACGACGGTAGTCATGCATGGACAAGAACCATTGGAAGCACTGGATATGACCGAACCCAAGCAGTAGCAACCGATGCACAGGGCAATGTTTATGCAACAGGCTTCTTTCAGGGAACAGTCGATCTTAATCCAAATGCTGGTGTCGAGAATTTCATCGCGAATCAAGAAGATTGCTTTGTAATAAAATTAAGCCCCAATGGTGATTTTATTAACGCTTCTGTGATGGGCGGTGCTGGATCTGATTATAGCTATGGAATTGCTACTGATGCCATTGGTGGCATTTATACATGTGGTGCATTTACTCAAACCGCCGACTTCGATCCAAGCAACCAAGTAAACGAACTCACATCAATAGGTGGTTTTGATGTCTTCTTAAGCAAATGGGGACAGTGTATTCCAACTGCTGGCACAGATGTTCAAACTGCCTGTAACCAGTTTACTTGGATTGATGGCATTACTTACACATCCAATAACAATTCAGCCACATATCAATTGGTTACTGTTGCAGGTTGCGATTCAACCGTTACTTTAAATTTAACCATAAATTCTGTTAATGTGAGTGTAACATCAAATGATGTAACGCTTGCTGCTAATACCAGTGGTGCACAATATCAATGGGTCAATTGCAACAACAATTTTCAACCTATCGCAGGTGCAACTCAAGCGAGCTTCACGCCCACCTCATCAGGAAACTTTGCCGTGGTAATCTCATCCAATGGATGCACCGATACGAGCATTTGCTATACGATCAATAATGTAGGTTTTGAACCATTTGCAGTTGAAAGCGGCTTTAACGTTTTTCCAAATCCAAGCAAGGGACATTTCCAAATCAGCTCAAATAAGCCATTTAAAAAAACATCTATCAGATTGACCAATGCTTTAGGTGTATTGGTATTTGACAAAATGTTTGAAGGCAACCCGTTGATTGATTTTAATATAAATCAACCGGCGGGCTTATATTTTATCGAAATTATTGGCGATAATACTGCAAAAACCATCCGTCGAATTTCAATTCAATAGCTTGTTCCCAACGAACTACTTTTTGAAGTTTGCTGTGCATTGATCCAACACATATTGAGTAAATCAACCAGCCCAATTGCTTCTATCTAAACTCCTCAGTTGAATAGCCTCGGCCAAATGTGAAGTTTCGATTTGTTTCTTCCCATCCAAATCGGCGATGGTTCGCGCTACCTTTAAAATACGGTCGTATGCCCGTGCCGATAGCGATAAACGTTCAATTGCGGTTTTGAGTAATCCTGTACATGAATCATTTAAAATACACCATTTTCGTATCATCCTGCTGCTCATTTGGGCGTTGCAATGCATATCGTTGAAATCAATATATCGTTCGGCCTGAATTCTGCGCGCTTCAATCACACGATTTCGAATAAACTCACTCGATTCGCCTGCACGACTGGTACTTAACTCCTCGAATTTAACGGGTACAACTTCAACATGCAGATCGATGCGATCGAGCAATGGTCCCGAGATTTTATTCAAATAACGTTGAACGGCACCCGGAGGACAAACGCAGTCGCGATCGGGATGATTGTAAAAACCGCACGGACAAGGATTCATGGAAGCAACGAGCATAAAAGATGCTGGGTATTCTACCGTAAAGCGCGCGCGTGAAATGGTGACCCTCCGTTCTTCGAGGGGCTGCCGCATAACTTCAAGAGCTGTTCTCTTAAATTCGGGCAATTCATCTAGAAAAAGTACGCCGTTATGAGCCAGCGAAAGTTCACCGGGTTGAGGATTTGATCCCCCGCCAAAAAGCGCCGTTTCTGATATCGTATGATGGGGATTTCTAAAAGGGCGGTGTCGCATGATGGCATTTTTACTGCCCAGTTTCCCCGCAACCGAATGAATTTTGGTGGTTTCAAGTGCTTCATCGGCTGACAAAGGAGGAAGTATTCCCGGAATTCGTTTGGCAAGCATGGTTTTACCAGCGCCGGGCGGCCCAATAAGCAGTAAATTATGACCGCCGGCGGCAGCGATTTCAAGCGCCCTTTTCATCGCAGATTGACCTCTTACATCAGAGAAATCAGCATCCAACAAGCTGGTTTCGGGAAGTTGAAGTAATTCGGGGGCATTGTAAGAAGCTATTTCGTGAGTGCCATTTAAAAAATTTACTACCTCCCAAATAGTATTTGCCGGATAAATAGCGAGGCCATTGACCAAAGCAGCCTCCCCCGCATTTTGAAGGGGAACTATCATTCCTTTAAATCCTTCGCGTCGCGCCTGAACTGCCATTGGCAAACAGCCGCGCACGGGAAGAATACTCCCATCCAGCGATAGTTCACCCATTATAACAAGAGAGTTAAGCATTTCGGAGGCCATTTGACCGGAAGCGGACAGAATCCCTAAAGCTATGGGGAGGTCGTATGCCGACCCTTCTTTTCGAATATCGGCAGGCGCCATATTAACCACAATCTTCTTACCGGGCATTCGAAAACCGCTCTCCAGGAGAGCCGATTCTATGCGTTGCTGACTTTCTTTAACGGCATTATCGGGTAGGCCAACCAAAAAAAACTTTATGCCTTGTACAACATTAACTTCAACAGTAACTGTGGTTGCGCCAATTCCTTGAACGGCACTGCCATAAACACGTGTCAGCATTTTGAAAATAATTCGAGCGGCAGCACAAAAGCCTCGCTGCCATTAAGACACGGAACATCAGAATCGAAACAAGAATATGCAAATTAAAGAGACACGGCTCAAATACCCTCCACTCTGTTGATAAATTAACTTAAAAGAGGATTTTTTCTATTTTTTCTATCAAATAATGAATGGCCTTGATATGGATTTCCTGTGCTCGGTCGGCAAAGTCAGAATACGGAGCTCTAATTTCAATATCGGCCAAATGGGCTAGTAGGCCCCCATCCTTCCCTGTTAACGCAATAATTCTCATGTTTTTCTCACGCGCGGCTTTTGCTGCTTGAATTACATTCTCTGAATTTCCGCTGGTACTAATGGCCAACAATACATCGCCCGACTGGCCAACAGCTTCAATAAAGCGTGAAAAAACATGCGTATAACCGTAATCATTGGCTACACAGCTGATATGTGAGGCATCGCTAATGGAAAGAGCCGGCAAGGGAGGTCGATCGGTACGAAAACGGCCGCTCAG
>JBILCR010000099.1:0-6939 GCA_044353055.1 Flavobacteriales bacterium | reverse complement strand
CATAAATAAGTAAGGGATTGAATGCGGTTCCTCCAGGTTTATTTGAAACTGCAAATCCTGCCGAACGGGCCAATCGATTACAATCGCCCTCAATCAAATGGTCGAATGAATAATTCGGGTTAAGCTGCGATTCTACATTTAGCTTTTTGAGACCCGGAAGAATAAATGGGTTTTTAATGCTATTGCTGTTTAGATCAATAGGCATAGAAACCGGCTGATTCTTTGTTCTTGAATTTATAGCCGGAATATTTATGGTGTAGGGATTGGCGTTTCGGTAATTGTTTTCCATAATAATGGAATACTCCAAACGGCCATCAGGTCCAAGTTCTTTGTTGATGGTTTTTTTAAGGAGGTCGATGTAATGTTCCTCAAGCCACTCGTAAAAAAACTGGCTGGGAACCTGAATAGTAAGAATACTATCATTTAATTTAATAGGCTTAATAGGCTCAAACCAGGTTTTAAAACTTTGCTGGTTTACATTGTCTTTTATTATTTCGAGACAGTTTTGCCATACCTTATCAAATGTGTTCTCCATGCGTAATGTAATATTGTGCGTTGTTCAAATAGTAAAATAAGTCGTTGGTCGAAACCGACCCTAAGGCATCCCTTAAGCGAGAGGGCAAATATTTACTAAAAAAACATTAAAAAAAAATTAAATTGCTATTGACTTTTTAAAAAGTTTAATTCTTGCCTCAGGCTCAATTTTAGTGTTGTTTTGGCTACTAAAAATACATTCTATTTGACCCAATCGCAAGCCTGCCCAACCTACCTGATTTATTACCACATTTTTACCTTTTCGATTACGTACTTTTTCGGGAGTTTCTAAAAACGTATGGGTGTGTCCGCCGATTATAATATCAATGTTTTCGCTTTGTTCAGCAAGGCGTTTGTCCGAAACTTTTTGATCGGGGTAGCTGTAACCCAAATGAGAAAGGCAAATAACGAGAGTACATTTTTCCTCTGATTTTAGGCGTAAAGCCTCCTTATTAGCATTTTCAATAGGGTCGAGGTATTTTATGCCGGCGTGATGGCTGTCGGGAACGTACCCGCTAAGGTTAATGCCCACACCGGTAATTCCGATGCGTACTCCCTTTTTCTTAACGACTATTGATTTTTTAATTAGGGGTTGCAATGGCGTTCCATCGAGGCCGTAGTTGCAATTAACAAACTGGAATTCAGCTTGTCTAATGAGGTTTGCAAGTGCTTCTATACCATTGTCGAAATCGTGGTTGCCCAAAGTAGCGGCATCGTATTTCATGGCATTCATCAGTTTTATCTCGGGTTCGCCCCCGTAGTAATTAAAGTAAGGCGTACCTTGAATGATATCTCCTGCATCCAGCAAGAGAACCTCATCTGCGCTTGACCTAATATCCTTAATTATTTTTGCTCTTTTAGAAGCGCCGCCCTGTCCCGGAAATTTAGGGTCGCTCTCAGGAAAAGGGTCGATGCGACTGTGCCAATCGTTGGTGTGTAAGATGTGCAAAGTAAACTCCTTTTTTGCCCTTTGTGTCCATGTAGCACTCAAGATACCCAAGGCACCTAAACCGCCCATTTGTATAAAGTTACGGCGATGTATAAAGTTCGATTCTTCCATCTTTTCGGGGTTTAAGTATCTGGCCTGATGCATTTATATTTTTAATGCCTAGTTCAATAGCATCGCGCACTCTGGGGCCTTGCCATAAAATACGTTCAAACGAAATTGTGTATGAATCGCCGCCGTTAATTAAGTAATCTGATGTGAGCAAGGTGTAGGTCTTTTTTCTGCTGACATTATCCAGATTCCAGCCCTCGAGCTTTCCGTCTTTAATTTTCATTTTTAGTCCCGAAATTGGGGCACCCCCTCGTTGCGCAATCAGCACAAGTAAGTTTGCAAGTTGAAGCGAATCCATTTCGACCAGCTGTAATTTGTTTTCAAAGGGCATAATTTCAAATACCATCGAACGCGTTATGCCTCCTTTTGGCCAATCGATGCGAAGCCCGCCCTGATTCATAAAGCAAACATCTATAGGTATTTGACTTTGCCTGGAGCATTCATCGCGGAGTACATCGGTAATGAGGTTTCCGAGGCTTCCTTCGGGCAATTCGCGAACAGCAGGCGTATCTGAATAGCAAATAATTTCCTGCATTACTTTATTCATCGGATCTCTGTAAGGCTTTATTATAGCTTCTATTCCAGCATCGGATGGTGCATCAGCACTTACCGAGATGTATTTTTTAGACCCATATCCCACCAAGCGGGGTTTTATGCAGGATACCATAAGGAACCCCCAAAGCATGAATACGTTAATAACTAGTGTTAAAAGCCTGATTCTGCGCATTGGATGAAACGAATTTTTAGCTCAATTTTGGACGATACAAGTATCGGATTAATCACGAATATTTTAGCATGTTTAAACACGAAATTAATATTCGCGTGCGTTATGGTGAAACAGACCAAATGGGTTTTGTTTACTATGGAAATTATGCGCTATACTATGAGGTGGCTCGTGTTGAGATGTTGCGAAGCTTGGGATGTTCATATCAGCAATTGGAACAAAGCGGGATTTTTATGCCAGTACGTTCATTGAATATAAAATATATGCAACCTGCTCGGTATGATGAGGAATTGCTTATAAAAACAAGTATTCCTGAAATGCCAACATCGCGCATAACCTTTATGTATGAAATTTACAGCGCATCGGGAGTAATACTCAATGAGGCCGAAACCACCCTTGCGTTTATTTCTGCAGCAACCCTTAAGCCTGTGCGGGTTCCGAATAATTTATTTCTAGCATTGAAACCCTTTTTCTAAGTTTGGCATATACTTTATTAAATACTCTGGGCATGCGTTCCCTTCTCTATTTATTTGTATTTATCGTGAGCTGCACTACGTTATTGCATGCACAAATCAGACCTAAGAAACAGCCATCTTTGGCACAAGGCCCTGAACCTGTTGGTTTTAAAGTTCATTTTATTATTACCGATAACGGCGATACGCTTCCCACTATCACACTGCATCCGCTCACTGTTTCGGAGGAGCGGGTTTTTGCAAGCGAGCGCGAGAAGCGTAAATGGAATCGACTAAAACGTGATGTGGCCAAAGTTTATCCTTACTCAAAATTGGCGGGCAACAAGCTAAAACTCTACAATGAACAAATGCAGGGTAAATCTGAAAAAGATCGAAAAATTCTACTCAAGCGCGCCGAATCCGAAATAAAAGGTGAGTTTGAAGACGACATCCGCGATATGACCCTAAATCAAGGCAGAATACTGATAAAATTAATTGACCGCGAAACCGGAAACAACTCCTTTGGACTCGTTAAAGATTTGCGGGGAACCTTTCAGGCTGTCTTTTGGCAATCGGTGGCCCGTATTTTTAGCGTAAATCTAAAAAGCAGCTATAATCCCGAAAACGATTCAGAGGATCGAATGATTGAAGATATTATCACCTCAATCGAAGACGGAACGTTTTCTAATTAATTCGAAAAACGGGCCGCAACCACTAAATCTTTCGTTCCTGAAGCATAGTCGTAAAATCCTTTGCCCGATTTTACGCCCAGATGCCGGGCATTAACCATATTCACCAAAAGCACTGCAGGTGCATATTTTGGATTTCCGGTACCTTCAAAAAGAACGTTCAGAATGGAGAGGCAAATATCCAGTCCGATAAAATCGGCTAATTGGAGCGGACCCATTGGATGCGCCATTCCCAGTTTCATTACAGTATCGATTTCGGCCACACCCGCTATACCTTCTTGCAAAGTTAAAATGGCCTCGTTGATCATGGGCATTAAAATTTTATTTGCCACAAAACCTGGATAATCGTTCACTTTTACCGGCACTTTTGCGAGTCTATTCGACAAGTCAAAAACTGCGTTAAAGGTTTCATTTGATGTGGCATACCCGTTAATGATTTCAACCAGTTTCATTACAGGCACCGGATTCATAAAATGCATGCCAATAACTTTTTCAGGCCTCTTTGTAACCGATGCGATTCGCGTTATGGAAATAGACGAGGTGTTGCTCGCCAAAATGGTTTCGGGCATACACACTTCATCAAGCTTTTTAAAGATGGATGCCTTTATCTCGAAATTTTCAGACGCTGCTTCCACCACTAATGCACAGGAGGATATTTTACTGTCAATTGCTGCAGATAGGGTTATTCTACCTAAAACATCAGTTTTTTGATTTTCGCTGATTTGACCTTTGTTGACTTGACGATCCAGATTTTTTGATATGGTTGCAAGTCCTTTATTTAAAGCATCTTCATTAACATCGATAAGGGTTACCGAAAAGCCATGTAACGCAAAGCTATGTGCAATGCCATTACCCATAGTACCTGAACCAATAACTGCAATATGTTCCATAATTATGTCCTCTGTTCTAAGCGACAAAGAAACACAATCACCACAAATTAAGCGTGCTTGGTACGGCTAAATTTATTTCCCCCTGCCCTGTATAATGATTAAAGCCGTGTAAATCATTATTTTAAAGTCGAGCGCGAGGTTCATGTTTTCTACATATAATATGTCGTACTTAAGCCGTTCAATCATTTCCTGAACGTTTTCGGCATAACCGAATTTAACCTGTCCCCAGCCCGTAATGCCTGGACGTACCTTATGTAAAATCAAATAATGAGGCGCTTCCACCACAATTTGATCGATGTAATGCTGCCTTTCGGGGCGTGGGCCTACAATAGACATGGTTCCCAACAATACGTTATAAAACTGCGGAATTTCATCGAGACGGGTTTTGCGCATAAACCTTCCGAAGGGAGTAATTCGGTTATCGTGCGTTGAGCTTAACTGCGGGCCTTTATGTTCGGCATCTCGATACATCGAACGAAATTTATAGATTCTAAATGGTTTGCCATTTAGACCAACACGATAGTGGCTGTAAAATACCGGACCTTCTGAACTCATTTTCACCAAAAGGGCTGTAATGATATAGACCGGTGCCATTATAATAAGAAAAAGCATCGAAATCAGCACGTCGAGCAAGCGTTTTATCGATTGCTGCCATACCGGCATTACTGCACGTTTTACCTCAATTACAGGAGCACCGAAAATGGCCGACATTTTTACCGACCCCAGAAGAATGTCAGTGATATCGGGAATTACTTTAATGTAAACATTGGTTATTTCGAGCTGTGTTAAGATGGTACCCAAATAAGAATGCTCGCTGTTTTCGGGCGCCACAATCACTTCCTCAATTTCCAGATCGCGCACAATTTGCCCGAGATGCTCAAAGCTCCCTAGGTTTTTCAACTCTGCCGCCAATTGTTCATGCATGGAGCCATTAACCGGAATAAAGCCTACAAATGCATTGCCCGATCGTACGGTTTGCTGTTGAATTTTAGTGTAGGTATCCCAAGCTTTTGAACCAGACCCAATAATTAAACTTCTGAAGACCACTTTTTTATGTTGAATTTTACGGGAATTCAGGGTGGAAATAACAATGCGCTCTATTGAAAAGCACACAAAATGAATAAGATAGAGCGCAAGAAACGATTGATAATACTGACGATAGTTGGCAATTTTATCGTCGAGCGTTATGGCAAAGAATAAAACGAGGGTGCCGATTAAGCTCACAAAAAGGGTATTTCCAAAAATTCCCAGACGCGATTTTCGATAGATTTCATGATAGCTACCCGACGTTTGAAACAAAATAATCCAGCAGAGCGGAATAATCGCTAAACCGCTAAAATAATTGGCATCCAAATCAATTTTTACAGGCATGCCGTAAAGTTGTGGCTCAATCCATGTTTTACGGAATAAAAAATAGAAGGTCCACGCAATAGCGGCAGCCAAAAAGTCGATAAGTACTTGAACAACAACTTGGTTTCTATCTCTTGCTGTAGCGTTCACTTCGTTAATAAATTATTTTCATGTTGTCCAATAGAATTTCCAAATCTTCGGTTCCGGGATTTTTAAACGAAAAAAAGAATACCTGATAATCGCTTGCCGATATTTGTTCGCTAACTGCCCGTGTAAGATTGACATATACTTTTTTCCATTCATCGGTAGGATAAAGTGAAATAAGTATCGTGTTTTGAGGAGCCGAAGCAGCGTAATTTGAGCGCAAGGCTAATGTTAACACATGTGTAGTTTTGTAATTTAATTCCAAATACACCAGAGTACCCAACTTGGGTAGCGAAACCGGTTCTACCATTTGAAATTCAACCGTTCCTGAGTCGCGCAGCAATTGGGCGCTGAAAGATCCATTGCCTTCAAAAACATTTTCGCTTGCCGTAGTAATTCCTACTGTAGTATCAGAAGCTCCTGATGCTTCAAGTTTATTGCCCGATACGTCGTCGAAATCCGCCATAAATGCATACGCGAGTGAATCAAAATAGCTCACCTTAGGCTCTATTTCGTGCACGGCACCGGGTTCTAAATTTAATGAATCGGTGTAGAATCGGTAAAAAGGGTAGGGCGCCCGCAATGCAGACAATCCGTTTATTTTTATTCCAGCACCAACAGAAATTTTATGATTGCCTTCTTCGAGTATCGGAACATTACAAGGAAGTTCGAATGCACCCATAAGCTGATCATCAATATAGATCCAGGCATCGCTGATAGAGGCATTTATAGTTCCTTGTGTTGCTGGAGTATTTATTACCGAAATAGAGTCAACTCTGATGTAAGCCGCCTGAGGTTCATCGGGATTTATTACCGAGCAACCCGTGCTGCATATAGCACATAAAATAAAGAAAAGTCCTAATTTCCCAAACATTAACTATACCGTCAAACCATTGCTATGGTTCATTTTTTCAATTATTTTGTAAGCAACTTCCAAAGCGGCTAATCCGTCTGAAGCGCTTACGATAGGTTTTTGCTGTTGCATGATCGCGTGTGCAAAACTCTCTAATTCGTCTTTTATTGCGTTGCTGGTGAAAATTTCAGGCTTTTCGAAATAAATTTCCTTAATAGGCTTATTTTCAGAATCTTTAATTACTAA
>JBILCR010000098.1:0-6948 GCA_044353055.1 Flavobacteriales bacterium | reverse complement strand
GTATAATTGGCAACTTTTACTTTTGAATCATCCGGAATTATCAGGTAAACTTTTTCAAACGCTTGGGAGACAATATTGATTTCATCTCTCAGAAAAACTTCTCCATGACCGTAAGGAAACTCAGCAACTACAAGGTAAAGAAACTTTCTGTCTGAGTTTACTTCCTTCATTAATTATGGGCTATCAACAATGGGGTACAAAGACGAAAGTAAAAAATAAACTAACTCTTGGGCGTTTTTTTTAAGAGTTTTTTTACGATTCGCCCTAAAGGCCTGAGGCGATTATACCAATGCAAAATGGAAGGATAGTCGAGATGACTTTTTACCGGCTCAGCCATCAGGCGCTCAAATTCATCGACACCAATGCCCAGTTTTTTAATAAAAAATTCACGGTCTTTTTCGAAGAGTTCCTGTGAAGGGTATGGATTTTTCTCGATTTCTTCTAATGCTGATTCGCGACTTAACTGGCCTGAACAAATAAGCGTGCTGAGATGTGATTTGCGTTTATCGACACCAAATTTTTTGCACAAGATGTATCCTTGATAAAAGCGGGTGAAAATATTTTCGAAATGCTTGCCGCCATAGTCGCGCCAATCCAATTCAGACTGGATAAGCTTTTTTACCTCTTTCTTGTTGTATTCGATATAATTGAGCGGAGAAATTACTTTTATTCCCGCCACATTAAATAAATACCAACCTCTAAGAACTCCCAACATGGGAAAGCTCCGAAGCGGAATGGTGCCAAACCGCTTGTGAATGGCTTTCATGTTAATGATGTCGTATTTGAAATGTGTGAAGTTTGGCGGAAGCCAGCCTTCGGTTACCACATTATGCCCAGAGAGAACGTATTTAATTTTTTGTTCGCGAGCGACCTTAAATACAGCCGCAACATACGCATTATCTGTAGGAAGATCCATATCTACAACCGAGGCACGAAAAAATGCCAGTTGCAAATCGCGCATTTCTTCCCAATTGATAACATAGGTATATAAATCAAAACCCAGTTTTGAAATAATTCCATTTATGTTACTAACGGCCAGTTCGGTATTCCAACCGTTATCTACATGCACAACGAGTGGCCTCAACCCCCATTCTTTTGCTTTATAAACAAGATACGTCGAATCAACACCACCACTGATACCGATAATGCAGTCGTATTTTTTGCCTTTGCCCCAGGCGCTAAGGTCATGAAGCATGGAGGTAATGGCAGCACTTCCTTCTTCGCCGTGTTTTAATTCACGTGCCGCTATTTCATCATACGTAGCACAGATAGAGCAAACTCCTTGTTTGTCGAATGTAATTTCCGCATAATCAGTTTCAGATAAAATGCAACGACTGCAGCTTTTGTTTGACACGCGAAAATAATTTTATAGAAACGTATAAATAAATAAGGGGCTGCAAAATTAGACTAAGTACTCCTGATTTTGCAGTAGATTCAGATTAAATTTTCTATTAAATTTTAAAATACTCAATATTAACTCAGGCCCTATAAAGATGCAGAAGCGTATTAATATAGCCCTCAATATCAAAGTCTTCTGAAAACGCCTGTGCGGCCGTTCCCATTTTTCTTACTTTTTCGCTGTCGCAAATGAATTCTTCTACCCGATTAGCGAATGATTCGGGAGAGGCATCAACCGGCAAAAAGTATCCGGTAAGCCCATTTTCTACCAGGCCGCGGTTGCCTCTTCCGTCTAACGAAATCACAGGCATTCCGCTGGCCATTGCTTCGATTAGTACAAGTCCGAAGGGCTCATAATTGGCTGGGTGCACGTATACATCGGATTCAGCCATCCAACGCGGCACATCAGGTACCGAACCCCTAAAAAACAAACGATCGGCACAGTCTGCCGCGATCGTTTGTTGAATAAGTTCTTGCTTAAGCGGCCCATCGCCTAATACGTTTATTTCAAACGAATAGCCTTTTTCTTTCAGCATTTTTGCAACACCAATGAGGTAGGCATGGTTTTTTTTGGTGACCAAACTCCCCACGCTCAGCATTTTAAAAATCGGCTTGGAGGCAGAATAATCACGCTGCACAAAAAAACGCTTGCAGTCAATCGCGTTGGGCACGCGGGTAATTCTGTTTTTTAGCGATGGGCAATTTTCTCTTAAATAGTCTTCAACGTCCTTTGAAATGGCAATGAAATGTGTCTTACTTTTTGCATATTGCTTCATCAACCAGCGGCGTTCCCACCAATTGGTAAGCAGCGTTTTACTAAAAAACGTACGAATCCCTAAACGACGTAATTGGGGCATATTGTCATGCCCATGAGAAAAATACTTGGTTCCTTTGAGTAAATGCGAAGAAACCATGAGCTCCGACAAGTAAAGATGAGCATGTATAACATCTGGATTTAATTTATCGAGATACTCTGCAAATGCTTTATTATCTAGTACAGGCGACTTTAAAAAACGGAAACGTACACTTCCACCAATGATGTGCAAAGGCACATCTCGCAGAAGGGCCTCTTTTTCGGGGAAATTGGGCCATGTTTCATGATGATTATGAAGACAAAGTATGTGCACTTCGTGGCCCATGGATGCAAGATGACGTGCAATTGTCCCTAATAAGACTTCTGCCCCTCCGCAACCCATAGTAGGAATTACGTAAACAATTTTAAGTTTGGAAGAAGAATTTTCCATCCGTCCACAAAATTAATTAAACCCAATACAAAAATGCACCTTCAGCTGTTTTGCGCATGCAGGAGTAGTTTTTCATATACCTGCTTTCAGGATTTTTGAAATAATGGGCAGATTGCTTAGAGTCATGTACAATCGTTCTTTATTTCGATAAATGGGTTTATGCCACAACGAAAGCCATAACATCCCAATCATGTTGATTTTCTCTCCTACAAACTCATGATGCCGGGCGCGATTAAAGGCACATTCTGCAAGCATATGTTTTTTCTGCGCTGTCGGAATTTGAGCAGAGATGTCGGTATACTTAGGATGATTAAACAACCTCAACAGGCCCTTATATCGCGAACGGTAAGAGTCGCGGCTTAAATCGACAGAATTGCCATCGTGAATACGATACCTAACCGTATATTTCTTTTGATGAAAAACCGGGAAACGCGACGCAATACAAATCCACAGAACCTGATCCTCAACAATCACAATTTCAGGATCGAACTGAAATATGTTAAAAACATCCCTATGCACGCAAACTCGTGAAGGCGTAATGGGATGGCGAAGCACATATTCAAAACCGCTATTTCTTGCCATATCAGGGATATTTGGTTTTTCAATTCCATGTTCCTTCTGATACACTACATTCGAAAACACCATTCCAATCGGAAGTTCTTCCCGCTTTAATAATGCATGAATTTCGTGCATGTGATCGGGCTCGAAAGCATCGTCGCTGTCTAAAAAAAACAAGTAGAGGCCTAGGGCGTTTTTTGCTCCGTTATTTCGGGCGGCGCTGCGCTCAGCATTGTTTTGGTAAATATACCGAATACGCGAATCTTTGGTCGATAGATTACCCACCACCTCGGCGGTATGGTCTTTCGATCCATCGTCAACTACGATTATCTCCCAAGAGTCAAAGCGCTGATTCTGAATCGACGCGATGGTTTCGGGCAAAATCGAAGCACGGTTGTATGCCGGAATTATTACTGAAAAAAAAGGCCTTTCCATAGTTAAACGGGAATTCCCATTGATTTTGCCTTCATTTTAATTTTACTTTTCAAGGGCGAAGCATACGCGCTTCTAAAACTCAGTTTGTTCCACCAAGCCCAGCCGGTTTTTTCAAGCATACGATTTTGTAAGCAGAGGTGAAACCATTTTTCGGATAAATAGGTTTTTAGCGCTTCGTTCGAAATAAAATTATTCTGTTCATTGCCAACAGCCATTTTCTCAAGTAAGGCATGCATTGTTTCCATTTCGATTGGCGTCAATTCCCAATCGGGATTTGCAAAACGCGTGTACAATTCAATCTCTTCACGCGAAACAGAAATGCCCATAGATTCAAATTGAATTTGCTTTACCCGAGCGCAGGTATCGCTTTGAATTTGAGCGTATTTATTGGAAACATTCTGAGCGTGGTCGCGCTTTCGCACCAGCATTTCAGGATAATTCGACATTTTACAAAAGGCACTCATCTGCACCCAGAAGGCATAATCTTCGCCATGAACAAAATTGCTGTCGAACCTAAGGCGGTGTTTATCAAGGATCGACTTTCGTAGTACAGCGGTGGGGTGAGCGATATGCGTCTGATATAAATGCCTGATTCTTATATGCGTATCGTTGCTGCTGTATTTTACTAAGCGCAACGTGCTCTTCCCGTCAAAATCTTCAAACCAAGAACCCATCAAACCATAATCGGGATGAGCTTCCATCCAGCCCACCTGCTTTTCGATTCGTTGCGGTAAGCTAATGTCGTCGGCATCCATACGAACGATATAGGCACCTTGCGAAAGCTCAATGCCTAAGTTTAATGTAGCAATCAGCCCGAGATTTTCAGGATTGCATATATACTTTATTCGCGAATCGCTATACGATTTTATTATTTCCTCGCTTTGGTCTGACGATCCATCGTTCACAATTAGAAACTCAAAATTCTGATAGCTTTGATTTAAAATGCTTTCAATGGCCTCCCTAAGAAACGCTTCACCGTTATAAACGGGCATTAACACTGAAACTAATGGCACTGACATTTTCCTTATGAGAAATCGAATTTACACAATCGTGTCAAATTAACTCAATTTAATAGAGTGTCCGATATTGTATTTCCTTAACAATGGGGGTTATATGCGCTCCCAAGTCGGAGGAATCAAGTCGCGCGTGTCTTTAGAATTATCTGCAAACCACCGTTTAGGGGCAATAACCTTCTTGTCGCTACGCGGATTGAGCCAGGCCCCCCACCAGCTAAAACTACTGTTGGCAATCACGTGACGACGGCAAAGGCTCATAAGCTGCATGTCGCAGTAGGAGGCATCGCCGCTATTGTTGTCGATATAATGCATGGGATGTTCCAATTTCAGGTTTGCCTTGCACCAATCGGGTTCATCCGAAAAGATAAAGAAAACGGGATTTTCAAGTCCTTCGGCAATTTTCTCGGCAGCGGCGGTGTAATAATCCAAGCCGCATGAACCATGCGTTTTAACCACCTCCGGATTATTAACCATATCGCTGCGGCGTACATGCAATGATATGGCATTGCTTGAGCGTATTAATTGACTCCAATTTTCATTTTGGCCGCTTAGTGGAGTTTTTAATTGAAAGTCTTTTTGGATCTGATGGGCATACTGCGAGAAATACTTTTCCGATTGCCAATAGCCAATAATATAGGCATTTGATGAAGCATTGAAGAAGTGCTTATCGAAATGAAAATGAGGCTCTTTATACACCCTTTGTTTGTAATAGGGCTGCATTGAATTCCATTTTAACGCTACCCGGTTAAGCATTCCGCCGGTATAGGGATTAAGGAAAAACCTTCGTTCCTTTTCATTAACAAAATCTGGATGAAGCATAAACGGATCGAGCCCATAATTCCGTGGAGTTTGCTTTTCAATTTCCAGATCAAACCAAGTTCGGTCCAGTTTTAGTGCCGTTTTTTTTTCGAGCGATAAAGCACGAGCCGCAGCATATTGAAACATCTGATTTCCCAACCCGCTTAATAACTCGCTTACGATCATAATGTGTATCCAAAGTTGATTCGAACGCAAATTATGAAGATATCGGCTACGTATTGATAAAATCGAGAAATTCGTCTTTTTTGCGGCGCGATACTGCGAGCGCGGCCCCATTTACCATCTCTACAAAACCTCCGTCGGTTTTTGAAAATTTTCTTAAATGGTGCACATTAATCAAATACGAATGGTGGATTCTGAAAAATCCTTTTTCAAAAAGGAGCTTTTCAAATTCTCCAATAGCTTTTGATGAAACCAATTTGGAGCCGTCTATTAAATACAATTCGCTGTAGGAACCATCCGAAGCACAATAAATGATTTCTTCAGGATCAATAAAATAAACCCCTTTTTCTGTTGCAATACTCACCTTATTCAACCCTTGCCTTCCTTTCATAAACTGAAGCAGCGCCTGAATTCCGCTTTCGGGTGTTTCGCGCGTATCAATTACTTTTTGTACGGCATCTTTTAACTCCTCACTATCAATGGGCTTCAACAAATAATCAACTGCGGCTACCCGAAAAGCCTTTAAGGCGTATTCGTTGTAAGCGGTTACGAAAATAACTTTAATGCCTTTGTTATGAAGTCGTTCCACCAGTTCGAATCCGTTCATTCGGGGCATCTCAACATCAACAAAGAGTATGTCGGGTTTCAGCAGAGGAATTTCGTTTAAGGCTTCGAGGGGTGCAGTAAATGATTTGGCGAGCGTAACCTTTGGGCAGTATTTTTCGAGCGAATATTTTAAAAATTCAATGCCGTGTGCTTCATCATCAACTATTACAGCGGTAAGGGTGTCATTCATTTCTAATCGCAATTAAGATGTTTTTCGAATGGCGAGCTTTAAGACGATACGTGTTCCAATTGCCTTATGCTGTTGGTCAAATTTATCTTCAAGCACCACTGAATTCGTAATGTTGCATTGTTCGCCTTTGTTAAAATTCATAATTCGTTGCTGCGTTATGGCTAAACCATACGATTTGTTTTTAAGCACGGTTTTGCTTTTTAATTCTGCAGCTGCAGCGCGGCCAATACCATCATCCTCGATGTTAACTTGTAAAATGTCATCCGCAATTTCAACATGTATCTGCAATTTTCCGGGTGTTTCCTTATGCAAGAGGCCATGCCAAATAGAATTTTCAACAAAGGGCTGAAAAATCATTGGAGGCACGAATATGCCGGTAGTATTAAGGGTGTCGGGAATGTCAATTTTACTTTCAAATTTGGAGGCAAAACGCATTTTTTCGAGTTCGATGTAAATCCGCAGGGCTGCGAGCTCCTGTTCCAGAGAAACAAATGGTACTTTAGAATTATCGAGAATCAAG
>JBILCR010000097.1:0-6971 GCA_044353055.1 Flavobacteriales bacterium | reverse complement strand
GCCCAAAGCATTAATTAATTCGATATGCTGCATTCCTGTTTCCTGCGTGCGTATGGTTAAGGTATGGTCGAATGGATTTGGTACAATGCTAATTTGATCATTTTGCAATGATTCATTACCTACACAGGCCTCAACGGTAACGCTTGCAACGCTGTTGTTGGTGCATCCATTTAAATCGGTAAAGCTATAATTAACTTCAAAAACACCAATTCCGGCTTGTACCGGATCGAAGGTACTATTGAGAACATTCACACCGATACCGCTCAAGGTTCCGCCTTCTGGAATTAAGGTAAGCGGTACTTGTTCATTAAATTGGCAATAATTTGAATTTAAGCCTTCTATAGCAACCTCGGGTAAAGGGTTTACGATTACATTGATTTCCTGTGAGGTAGCAGTGCCTGCGGTGTTTGTAACGTTAACGGCATAAACTCCTGATTGAAGTGGACTAAAGGCAGCCCCATTTGCCGTTGGGAGGGCAATACCGTCTTTGGTCCATTGGTAAGAAAGTAAGGGGTTATTTCCGGTGCTCAAAATGAGGTTATCGCCGCTGCAGATGGTAAGAGGACCCGAAGCGCTAATTTCAGCTCGGGGCAAACTCGCAGCAATAGTTAAGCGTGAAATTACGCCGCTTTGCTGTGCAATATAAACCTCTCCATAGGTGTCTTCGCCAAATGCTGTATATTGAAACTGAACAAATGTACCGTGCGACTGATTGGTAAATCCTCCGCTTCCGTTAGGAATGATTCCGCGGATTACGCCATCGCAATAGTCGGTAAAGAAATAGCGTCCAAAAACATCGTTGTACACATTACCACGGTATACGTAACCTCCTGTAATGGAGCATCCTCCACTTGTATGGGTGTAATTGTAAATGGGAAATGCGTAATTCGACTGTGCCAGACATCCGGTGGTATTGTACGTATTATTGGCTTCGTAGCATCTCCAACCGTAGTTTTCGCCTCCGGTACTTAATGACGGCTGGAAGTTGACTTCTTCGTAAAGGTTTTGACCTACATCAGCAATCCATAAATCGCCTGTTACGCGATCAAAACTCCAGCGCCAGGGATTACGCACCCCAATGGCCCAAATTTCATCGCGAATGGTATTGTTGGGATCATTAGCCGAGGTAAAAGGATTGTCGGCAGGAATGGCATAGGTAGCGCCGTTGCCGCTCACGTCGAGGCGCAGCATTTTGCCTAAAAGGCTATTGGGATTTTGTGCATAGTTTTGTGGATCTCCCCCTGAGCCTCCATCGCCCATGCCAATATAAAGATAGCCATCAGGACCAAAAGCCATACAGCCGCCATTATGATTGGTGTAAGGTTGCGTAATGGTGAGAAGGATTTGTTCCGAATCGAAATTTCCTGCATTAGAATCTGTGGCTGAAACGGTGTAGCGTGCAATTACGGTATTGCCCGAATTGTTGATGTAGTTTACATAGAAACGTCCGTTTTGCTGGTAGTTGGGATCAAAAGCAAGTCCAAGCAGTCCACGTTCGTCGCTGTCGCTGCTAATGTTTACCACGCGCGAATTGATGTTTAAGAAGGTAGTGCTTGTAGTGCCTACGTAGGGGCGAAAAAATTTTATAACGCCGGCTTTTTCGCAAACAAAAAGGCGGTCATCGCCTGCGTTAGCTAAAGTTGTTACTCGAGTAAAACCCGATCCTACTTGAGTTAAGGTAAGAGTCGGTACCTGCGCCTTAAGTGATATGGAAATTGCGCACAATACGATGCAAAAAACGTTTTTCATATTTGATTATTTAAGTTGGTTGAATACCTCAGCAGCTTTGAATTTTTTAGCTTCTTTTCCTTTACGGATAATCTTAACGGAGATGATCTCGTCGCCTTGAGCAATGGCATTTACAACGTCTTGCCCTTGAATTACATGGCCAAAAACCGTATGCTTACCATCGAGCCAAGGGGTAGCTTTATGTGTGATGAAAAATTGACTTCCGTTGGTTCCAGGGCCTGCATTTGCCATGGAGAGTATGCCTTCTTTATCGTGCTTGAGCTCGGGTACAATTTCATCTTTAAAACGGTATCCTGGGCCGCCCATGCCGTTTCCTTGAGGGTCGCCGCCCTGAATCATGAAGTCTTTAATGACACGGTGAAATTTAAGGCCATTATAGAATGGAACATCGTTTTTAGCTTCATTTTTAATTTTGCCTTCGGCAAGTCCCACAAAATTAGCAACCGTAAGCGGTGTTTTAATAAATTCGAGCTGAAGTAGGATAATGCCTTTTGAAGTGAGCATTTCGGCATACATTCCTTTCTCGAGCTTTGGTTTGGAAGATTTTTGGGCAGATACCGATAAGGCGAGCTGCGTCACAACGAATAATAACAACAATCGTTTCATAAAATTGGAGATTTGCCGACAAAAATAGAAGAATTGAGCCAGCAAATTAACGCAGATGCATTAAAAATACTATTTGCATCCGTGTACTTGGAATTAGATTGTATCGTTCCGAATTTAATTTCTGCGGCTACCGAAAAGCCTCAATAAATAGAGGAAAAGATTAATAAAGTCAAGATATAGGGTGAGTGCTCCGAGTATAGATAACTTACCCATAACCGTACCTTCATCGATTCCTTGCAGCGCTAAATTCTTCAATTTCTGAGTATCGTAGGCAATAAGTATTACGAATACTGCTACACCCGCATAACTAATAATCCAATAAAGCGTTTCGCTTTCAAGGAAAATATTTACTAGCGAGGCGATTATAATACCAATCAATGCCATAAATGCCATGTTTCCGATACGGGTAAGGTCGGCGCCGGTGGTTATTCCGTAAAGACTCATGGCGCCAAAGGTTCCGGCCGTTATCAGGAAGGTGAGGCTAATTGATGCACCGGTATATACTAAAAAGATGGACGAAAAAAGTAAGCCGTTTAATACCGAATAGAGCACAAAAACAGCGGTTGCCGTGGTTTGCGACATGGTTTTTATGCCTGCGTTAATCCACATTACGAGTAAAAAAGTACCTATAATTAATCCCCAGAAGGCAATTTTATTGCCGAATATGAGCGTTATTAGTGTTTCGGAGCCTGCGGTGTAATAGGCTACAAGGCCGGTTATCGCTAATGCCAATGTCATCCATGAATACACGCGTGTCATGAATTTGGCTACGCTTTTCTCGCTTTGTTCGGTAATTACGTATGGTTCCATAATGGTGTTGATTTATAATCCTCAAATATAGAGGGTTTATACTATTCAGATGTCTTATTGACAAATAATAATTCACTACACATGTTGAATCTCAATTGTTGAATCGAGATAAACGATTTTCCCAGCCACTTTGAGGAATCCTAACTGATTTAAGGCCTCCATATATTGACGTATTTGTTGGCCATGCTCATTACTTCTCTGACCTGTTTTATACTCAAGCACGGTTACTTCATCTGCAATAATCGTTACGCGGTCGGGGCGAAATATCCTTCCGTTATTAAGTAAAATCCCTCGTTCTCGGTAAACTTTGTTTTCGCGCTTGAAAAATTTATTGAGCTCGGGATGCATCACTACTTCTTTAACCTTATCCCTAATCCAGCTTAATTCGTCGGTATTGGCGGTGCCTTGTGCATTCAGATGCTGCAGCGCCGATTCGAGATCGTCTGCATGTGCCACCATTGACAGGGTTTCGTGAACCAGAGTTCCCATTCTCAGAGCATCAGAAAGCGCTTCGGAGCTCCGATGTTTTTTGATTTCCATTTTGTCGCGCCATCCTGCTCCGGGAATGTGTTGCATTTCGAAGGGAATAAATTCTGACGTTTTCTGTTCCCCCGTTTCACATTTAAAGTCGTCTTCACCCCAGGCAAAAATGAAATTGCCCCGTTTATTTTCGGGATGGATTTCGCAATATGAATGAAGCATGTTTGACCATCCTTCCAAATTATTGCTTCTCGATTGGTCGCCAAGAATATACATGGCATCTTGTGCACGGGTTGTGGCCACGTACATGGCGTTTACACGATCGAGCATGAGTTTCTTTTTGTATTGGGTATAATGCTCCTCAAATACAGTGTTTTGAAGTGATGAAGTGATTTTTAGTCGGGCGGTAGGTAAATTTCCCGGCAGGTGGGTTGAATCGGTTATCCAGACGCTTTCGGAAAAAGCTTTTTCGTTCTTAACGAAGGCAAAAATTACAATTTTGAATTGCAGGCCTTTCGATTTATGTACCGTCATAATTTTTACTGCATCTGCTTCCTGCGGCAAAACAATGCTTAATTTATCTTTTACCTCTTCCCAAACCTCGAGGAATGTAGGAATATCGGGGAGGGCATTTCCTGATCCGAACCAGAGTGTGTCGAGGAAAAACTGAAGAAAAATATCTTTATCGATTTCAAAATTAAAGGCATTGCATAATCGGTGGCACAATTCGGGCAAGCTGTCGTTGCGCAGCGTGTTGATGTCGATATTTATATGGGCCTCGTTGAGTTTTTGCATTAAAGCATCCTCGGTGACCGGAAGTGTTTTTAACCAAGTTTCGAACGAAAGATTGGGTATTTTTTTATGTTCTAAGATATAGCGAATAACGTGAGCCAGGTTTACTTCTACATCCTGGTGGCATAAAAGGCGCATCCAAGCCAATAGAAATTGAACGCGGTCTGAACCCGACACCAACAGCGATTCGCCAGAGATTACGGGGATGTTTTCGGAGAGCAAATGATTAGCAGCAATGGCACCGGTCTTGTTTTTACCGGTGAGAATGGCAATGTCTCCCAGTTTGTATTTTTTTTCGTTGGTCAATTGCTTTACCAATTCTACAATTTGTCTGCATTGTTCTTCTTCAAAAGGAGTTTCTGCGTCTTTTGCACTATCAATAAATCGAAGCTCGATATATCCTCCTGTTTTCTTTTGGTCGGCCTGCTGATTTAATTCGTTATAAATGGATTGGTGCTCTTTGGATAGATTTTCAGCCAATGATTTATAAAACTGATTGTTCCATTCTACAATGATAGGTTTTGAACGAAAATTAACGGGCAAATCCTCTTTGGAGTGGTACATCTGCAGCAAGCGGTAACGTTCCAGTTGCACCGGTGGAAGATGGTGAGGATAGGGATCGGGCAACTCGATAAATTGTTCCACTTCGCCCCCTCTAAATCGATAAATGGCCTGTTTACCGTCGCCCACGATAAGTGATGTGGATTGAGTGGCTAGTCCGTTTTGAACTAGGGGTAATAGATTTTGCCACTGAAGTATGGAGGTGTCCTGAAACTCGTCAATCAGGAAATGTTGGTATTTTTCGCCCAATCGTTCAAAAACGTAAGGCGCTGGTTCGTTCACTACTACATCGGCCACTTTTCTGTTGAATTCAGATATGTGGACCAAATGGTCATGGGTTTGAATGTCGTTTAAAATCTGTGCCACTTCGCGCATCAAGGCCATTGAAAAGAGCTCGTCGGTGATGGATTTTAACAAATTATAATCATGCAATGCTTTTTCAGCATATTGTATGAGCTGTTCGCAGAGGGCATACAAAAGGTCAGAATAGGTGGTAATACGTTCTATAGCATCTTTTGGTGCCTTGTCGGAATGCCATTTGTTCTTTTCCATGGATTTAAGCACATGCCCATTAATGCTAAATCCTTTTGCTGGAAATGAATAGGCTTTGTTAATAAAGGAAACAACCCCATTTTTACTTTGATAGAAGTTATTTGCGGGAAGGTCGATTTCGCCAAGGATTTGCATTCCCTCTTCGCCCAGCTTTTTTATGGTATTTTCGGTATCTCTGAGTTGTGCAGAAAACTCTTTATGCAGCCGCATAAAATCGCTGAGCGGTATGGTTTTCAGCAGGTTAATCGTGGGTAATTTATCATCTTCGAGCAGGTCTGAAGCCATTGAAATAATTTCGCCGCGTATATCGGTATTGCGTTCCTCATCGCTGCGGGTTTCGGCAAATCCGCGAAGAAATGCTTCGATAAGCGGGTCATCTGCAGCGCGATCAATTATGGTGTCTACCGCTTGTTCGAGCAGATTTTCCTTTTTTAACTCCACCGAAAAGCTAATGGGCAGGTGTAAATCGTAGGCAAAGGATTTAACCACGCGATGCATAAAACTATCGATGGTACCTACTGAGAAATCGGAATACTGATGCAGAATAGAACGCAACAGGCGGTGAGCCTTTTCCTGAATTTTTTCTGGGCTTGTTTGGCAATGTTTAGCCAATTCTTCGATGAGTTTTGGATCTTTCTCGGGCGTTTTAATTAGTTTTTCGAGCGTTGATAGTACGCGCTCTTTCATTTCGGCTGCTGCTTTATTGGTAAAGGTGATGGCTAAAATTTTTCGAAAAGCATCTGTTTCGCTGCTGTTTAAGGCCATCTTAAGGTATTCTTTAACTAGCGTATATGTTTTTCCGCTTCCTGCAGAAGCATTGTAAATAAAGAATGCGTCTATTTTTTTCATAACTATTAATGCTGTAGCGTTAATGCGGCTTTGTCAAATATCTTCAAATTTAGAAATATTCTATGCATGGGCATTGCGCGGTTTTCTATAGAAGGAATTTATTTGAGGAAGGCAATTTGTTTTAATAATCTGTTTATTAATTAATTATGGTGTTTGTGTGATGTTGTGATTTGAATCTACTGCTTCGCCATTAAATGCTATTGGGTTTTGTATTAAACTTTTTCAAAATTCAAATTGAACGATCATTACTTGATGTGAATGACGCAATTATTAAAGGAATAAAAAATCGGTATTTGCATGAAAACCGTTTTAAACGCTTACAAACGTATATTAACGGCTGTTGGATTTGGAGGTGCTAGCTTCGCGCCGGGAAGGGGGGGATAGGATCCCTACGAAAGCGCATCGAAAAAGTCAAGTCAAACTTTTCAATATTCATGTTAATATCCCCAAAAAATAAGGTTTTTTTCGGATTCATACTTCAATTTATTACAGCAACCGTTTTAAACGCTTACAAACGTATATTAACGTTTATTGGATTTGGAGGAGCTAGCTTCGCGCCGGGAAGGGGGTGA
>JBILCR010000096.1:0-7046 GCA_044353055.1 Flavobacteriales bacterium | reverse complement strand
ATGGCGCTGCTGCATGTAATGGCCGTTCATGTGCATACCAATCTTTAGCCCATCATAGAAATTATACCATAAATCAGGGCGAGCGAACATTTCGTAGTGGTTCCAATCGGAAGGGTTTTGCACTCGGGCGTCGAGCTTTACCGTTTGCTTGTTTTTGAGGGTGTTGTTATAACGAATAACGTCGGCCAAGCGGCCCGTTGTATCAATCTCAACATTTTCAATTCCAGCAGGCATGGTAATTTCGGTTTCGTAAACCGGATTGAGTTTGCCCCAGCCAATCCAACGCGGTAAAATCTGAGCGCTGGTACTTTTTTCGAACCATGTGTTGGGGATGTAATAATTGTAGAACTTACCATCCGCATCGGTAACTCTTAAATCTAACGGCATTTGCATGGTTCCTTTACGTTTAATGCGCAATCGGTATTTGCCATCACCCAAATCTTTAGGCTTATACACTTTATAATCGATGGTTTTGTAGGTTTCGAACCATTGATCGAAGAACCAGTTTAAATCGGCTTTTGTGAACTGTATAATCGAATTCCTAAAATCTTCGGGATACGGATGTGCCATTTTCCATTGATCGAAATAGTGTTTCATTGCCCGTAAAAACAGTGTATCGCCCAATACATACTGCAGATTATAGAGCATGGTAGCCGTTTTATAATAAACATTTCCGTAACCGCCGCCATGGCGGAGCGCACCGCCAAAATCGTCGGAATGCGTATTCAATGTCGTTTCGTCTTCGCGAATGGCATCGCGCAAATATCCTTTATACACCGTGGTATAGCGAACGGGCTCGTCGCGCGTAAACTTCTCGGCATATGCGTTGGGATGCGGCATCCGCAAGGTTTGTGGACCATCAATATTTTCGAGTGCCCAGGCGGTTAAAAACTGCGTAAATCCTTCGTCGAGCGAGGCACGATACGTTTCATTGGAGCCCACCATTCCAAAAAACCAGTTATGCCCCACTTCATGCGCTAGTAAATCGCGGTATCCGGGATCAGCGTCGCCATCAAGGGTTAGCATGGGATATTCCATTCCATCGCGTGCATCGGCTACTACCATTTTATTATAGACATACATGCCAAAATCTCGCGAATAGGTTTCAATAATCTTGGCCGTATATTCCGCTGCATTTTGCCAGCGCGAAGCATGCGGTTCCTGCACCAGAGCCACTATTTTAATTCCGTTCCACTCTGCTTCGCCAATACGATAGGTAGGATCGGCGGTCCATGCAAAATCGTGAACATTGATGGCTCTGTATTTCCAGGTTTTTCTCTTGTTTCGTTGATAGGGAGTGATTACCGATGGCGCTTCGTCCCACTTTTTTGAAGCAAAATTGCGCATATCGAGTTTTTTCAGCAGGGTATCGGGCAACACCTCACTTTTATTCAATAATACCCCCGTGGCTTCAACTACATAATCAGACGAAAAGGTTAATTCTACCTCATACGAACCAAAATTGCCGTAAAACTCCTTGCCCAAATGCTGGTCGGTGCACCAGCCAAATTTACGGTCGTAAACCGCCAGGCGCGGATACCAGTGCACTCCATCGAAATGTTTGTTACCGTAGGCATTAAACGTCTTCATACGACGCCGAACGTTTCCATAAGCATCAAAGGCCGTAAGAAATTCAATATCAAATTCAACCGATTGGCCGGGCAGTAACATTTCGGGCAACCACACCTTTAACAAGGTATTATCCAGTTCGGTTTTGGGTTTCAAACCGTTCACCGTTATCTTATTTACCAAAGTGCCCATCTTCATGCTTTCATAGGGCCCGTAGCGAAGTGGATAATCATTCTCTTTATGCAATGCATCGCAGTATGAACCAGGCTGAAAAGCATTCTGATACAAATGAAAAAACACCCAGCTTAGTGTGTCGGGCGAGTTGTTGGTGTACACCAAGCGCTCTGTTCCCGTAATAGCATCGCGCACCTCATCGATATTGGCTTTTATCTGATAATTTACGTCTTGCTGCCAATACCCGGGAAATGGCTTTCGGTTTTTCCAGTAATTCGGGTTATTGATGCTGGCATATTCAACCGTAGCGTGCTGTTGCTCTAAAGCTGTTAATTGCGCAAATGCGCTATGTGCCAAAAATGAAACCAGTAAAAGAAACTTCCAACGTAAGGGCATACCTTCAAAATTTTGTGTCGAAGGTAATCAATGCATCATATTTCAAAAAATCAGTCTGCTGTTTGCCGCTTCAAATGATAAACAACCGCATTTAATTCGTGCCCTGCCAGTAAAATAAGTGCGTTAAGATTGATCAGCACCATTAAAGCGATAAGCGCTCCAACCGAGCCGTACACGGTATTAAATGTGGCAAATTGATTTATAAAAATCCCAAAAAGCTGCAAAAAAACAACGATCAAAAATGTAGAAACAATGGACCCGGGCGAGAAAAAAGTAGGCCTTATTTTAGGTTCGGGTCCAAAAAAATACAAAGAAGAAACACTCAACAGAATCATGAGCAGGAGCGTAATCCACTCGCCTAATTTTATTAAATCGAGGTTAATGGAGGAATCGATAATGCCTTTCTCTATAAGATACCCTAACACATAATGGGTAAAAATGATGATGATAATGGTGAGCACTAAAATGACCACGAAAATTAGTGTGAGGAGTAATGCCAAAAGTCGCGTTTGCCATCCTGGTCGGCTATCCTTTACAAAAGACAGGGCATTGAATGAGCGAATGAGTGATGTGGTGCCATTTGTAGCATAAAAAAGCGCAATAAGAAAACCAAAAGAAAGTAAGCCTCCCCGCTGAATAGAAATAATATCCGTTATGGTATTTTCGATGGTACGATAGGTATAATCGGGCAAAACATCCTGAATGGTTTCGAGCAATAGCTTATCAAAATTGGGTATTGGAAGGTAGGCCGTTAAGGTAAACAGGAAAATAACGGAGGGAAAAAGTGCCATGAAAAAATCGAACGAAACCGCTGCTGCTCGCATGGTAATGCGCGATGATGAAAGGCTTGTATAATAGGTGCTTAAAACCTGGCCAAAGGTTACATTTTTTGCACCCGGGAATTTAAGCGATAAAAAAACTCGAATAGGCCCCCAAGCTAGGAATGACGCGATGAGTTGCTTTACCTTTTCTTTCATTAAAACGCCTTTAAACTTAAGTCAAGGCTGCGAACCTGATGCGTTAATGCGCCAACCGAGATATAATCAACCCCAGTTTCGGCATACGTTTTCAAGGTATGCTCAGTGATGCCGCCTGATGCTTCTGTTTCTATTGAGGTTGCCTGTGTTATTTTCAAGGCTTCGATAATCATTTCAGGGGTAAAATTATCGAACATAATCCGTTTAACTCCTTTTTGAGCGACTATAAGCTCCACATCAGCCACAGTGCGTGCTTCTACTTCTATTTCGAGATCCAAATTATTTACCTCAAGATAATTGCAAACCTTTTGAATGGCCTTTTGAATACCGCCGGCCATATCCACATGATTGTCTTTAATCATTATCATGTCGTACAAACCCATACGATGATTTTTACCACCACCATGCAAGACCGCCATTTTTTCAAAGATCCGAAACCCGGGAGTTGTTTTTCGTGTGTCGAGCAAAGTACAGCGGGTATGCGCTATTTTATTTACCATACTTCGGGTGTAAGTGGCAATTCCGCTCATGCGTTGCATGCAATTAAGCACAAGCCTTTCGGCTTTGAGCAGCGATTGCGATTTGCCCTCGACATAAAATGCCTCCTGCCCACTTCTTATTTCTTGGCCATCCTCCAAAACAGGCATAAATTTTAATTCGGGATCAATTCGATTAAAAATATAGTGTGCCATTTGCATTCCCGAAAGAATGCCACTTTCCTTCACTAAAAGACGGCAGCGCCCCATCGATTCAGAAGGGATACATGCTAAGCTGGTATGATCGCCCGAACCAATATCCTCCCGAATGGCCACGTCAAGCAGCGCATCGATTAATTCCTTCTGTTGAACAGTAAATCCGTAATTATCAATACTCATGCTCAATGCTCAGTTGATGTATAAATGATTGGTTTCCAATGCGTTTTACAAGGAAATACACGCGATATTTTTGACCGTTAGTATCGATATAAGAGCCAATTCCGTATGGTTTTGATGCATTATCGTTTGATTTGCTTTTTATACTGAAGGATTTGGGTGGATGTTTTGAGAAAAAATCGCGCAACACCTGTTCTGCCTGGGCCTTGCTGTACATTTCCTGTTTGCCGGTTACCGTTAAATCAACATGTGACCCTAAGTGATTTGAAATCGCTTTCGCATCGCCCGCTCTGAACGCCGCCGAAATCTCTGAAATCAGGTCGAGCTTAGACGTAAAAGCCACACATAAAAGAAATAAAAAAATCCTCATTTATACTTTGCCGCAGCGCACAAAAATAAAGCCAATTGTGTTTATTTGAGGTAAAAATTACTGCTTAAAAGTACACCATCAACCTAAATTTCTGTTTATTTGTTAAGACCAAGCGTTCAGGTATGAAGATTAGACTTTTACAAATAGGCAAAACACACGATGCCTACATCCGTGAAGGCATTGCCGAATTTGAAAAACGTATAAGTGGGTTTACAGACTTTAATACTCTAACCCTACCTGCAATTAAAGAAGCATCGAGTCTCAATTCAACTCAGGTAAAACAAAAGGAAGCAAAACTCATTCTCGACAAGATTAAACCCGAAGACTATATTGTACTGCTCGACGAAACCGGCAAAACCTTCACCTCTGAAACATTTGCACGTCAAATAGAAAGCTGGCAAATTCAGGGAATACGCTCTATCACGTTCATAATTGGCGGCGCTTATGGTTTTTCGCCTGAAATATACCAACGTGCAAAGTCCAAATTAGCACTGTCAAGCATGACGTTTTCGCACCAGATGGTACGCCTTATTTTTTTGGAACAGCTTTACCGTGCGTACACCATCATAAACAAACATCCGTATCATAATCCTTCATAAGCCCGAAACTAAAGTCTTGGGCGGCGCAGGAAAGCCATTTTACAGTTTCCCCAGAATAATTTCTTCCACCACAAGTGGGTCTAACAAGGTTGTGGTATCTCCCAATTGCGAGGTTTCGCCTTCGGCAACCTTGCGCAAAATACGACGGATAATCTTTCCGGATCGGGTTTTTGGCAGGCCGCTCACAAATTGAATTTTATCGGGTTTAGCAATCCTCCCAATTTCGCTACTCACAGTTTCATAGATCTCTTCGCGCATGCGTTCGGGCTGCTCTGGCAGTTGTTCGCAAATGACGTAGGCATAAATACCCTGTCCTTTAATATCGTGCGGATAGCCTACCACTGCACTTTCAATCACCTGTTTATGCTGGTTGATGGCATTCTCGATTTCGGCGGTTCCAAAACGGTGGCCCGAAACGTTAATTACATCATCAACCCTTCCAATGAGGCGGTAAAGGCCGTTTTCGTCGCGGCGCGCACCATCGCCCGTGAAATAATATCCCTTATAGGTCGAAAAATAGGTTTGCTGGCAGCGCTCGTGGTCGCCGTAGGTGGTGCGAATCATCGAGGGCCAGGGAAAACGCACAGCCAGATAACCTTCCTGATTGTTACCCTCTATTTCCTTACCTTGCTGATCAAGCAACACAGGCTGTATCCCGGGCAATGGCAAGCCGGCATGCGCTGGTTTAGATGGCGTTACGCCCGCTAAGGCCGAAATAAGTATGCCGCCCGTTTCGGTTTGCCACCACGTATCCACCACCGGACAGCGATTTTTACCAATATGGGTGTTGTACCAATTCCATGCTTCTTCATTAATGGGCTCTCCTACCGATCCCAAAACCCTTAACGAATGCAAGTTATAAGGCAAAACGTGGTCGAGCCCTAGTGCCATCAAAGATCGTATAGCGGTGGGTGCGGTATAAAATACGTTTACTCTGTGTTTGTCTATTATAGACCAAAAACGTCCCGCATCGGGCCAGGTAGGAATTCCCTCAAACATAAGTGTTGTAACACCTGCCATTAAAGGCCCGTAGAGCAGGTAACTGTGACCTGTTACCCAACCAATATCGGCCGTGCACCAATAAACATCATCGGGTTCAATTTGAAATACATTTTGGAACGAATAGTTTACATACGTAGCGTACCCTCCGCAGGTGTGTACTACACCTTTAGGTTTTCCTGTTGATCCGCTGGTGTAAAGGATAAACAGGTTGTCTTCGGCATCCATCTGTTCTGCAGGACATTCAGAATCTACCTGATCCATTTCTTGCTGCCACCAAACATCACGATCGGCTTGCATGGCCACTTGCCAATCCAAGTGATTGTATACAATTACCCGATGAACCTCGGGGCAATTCTGGAGCGCTTCATCCACAACTGTTTTGAGTGGAATTTGTTTGGCCCCGCGACTCAGCGCATCGGCAGTAATTACCACCGAACACGATGCATCGTTGATGCGATCGGAGATGGAACTGGCCGAAAATCCGGCAAAAACCACCGAATGTATCGCTCCAATGCGAGCACATGCCAAGGTGGCTACAGCCAGTTCGGGAATCATAGGCATATAAAGGCAAACCCGATCGCCTTTACGAACACCGTTTCGCTTAAGCACATTAGCAAACTTGCACACCATAACATGCAGTTCGCGGTATGAGATGCGTCTTACGGCATCGGCCGGGTTATTGGGTTCAAAAAGTATGGCGGTATGGTCGCCCCGTTGGACGATATGTCGGTCGAGGCAATTTTCGGTGATGTTGATTTTACCACCTGTAAACCATGAACAATGATACGGATCAAAATTCCAGTCGAGCACATGATCCCACTTCTTCTGCCATACCAATTCTGATGCTATTTCGGCCCAAAATCCTTCAGGATTTTCAATAGCCCTTGTGCAGGCGTCCCTGTAGTGTTCTTCTTTTTTAATGCGCATAAACTCTTGTTGTAAAAACGAAAATAATGACAAATAGGGTTCAAAACGTTGCGATTGGAACCGAGGCCCGTTTGAGTCGATCGTTTATGGCTAAACCCAACCCTCTCTCGGGTAATGCTTCGGCCAGAATAAGTGGAGCATCCATAGCATCGGCCTCTCG
>JBILCR010000095.1:0-7053 GCA_044353055.1 Flavobacteriales bacterium | reverse complement strand
CGCGACATAGCTTCACGCTGCTTTTATTCTTAATATGTCTTTTACCCTTTTCAAGACTTGATGCGCAAAACGATACCCAATTTTGGTTTGTCGCTCCCGAAGTTACTTCAGGCCATGGCGACTCGCCAATTTTACTCAGGGTTAGCGCCAATGCTCAGGATGCAGAAATTACGGTTTCTATGCCTGCGAATCCGGCCTTCGTCCCAATTAATCAAACCATCCCGGCAGGCACATCACAATCTATAAATTTATCGGCTTTCCAAAATTTAATTGAAACAAAACCCGCCGATCAGGTACTTAATTCTGGAATTTTACTGGAGTCATCGGTTCCTGTTACTGCCTATTACGAAGTAAACAATAATCTAAATCCCGAGATTTTTGCCTTAAAAGGAGGTAATGCCCTAGGTACAGAATTTTATACTCCTTTTCCCAGCAATTACGACAACGGCGGATTTTCGCCTGCTGCGCAGAGCGGTTTTGATATCGTCGCCACTGCCGATAATACCACCATAACCATTATACCTACGGCAAATTTGGTGGATCATCCGGCCGGCACGCCTTTTACCATTATACTGAACCGAGGTCAAACCTATTCGCTTATTTCTATTGGTAGCGCAGCAGCTCAGAGACCAGCAGGAACCCAAATCACCTCCAACAAACCTATTGCTGTAACGCTTAAAGACGATTCTGCGGCACAACAAGGCTGCCGCGATTTAATGGGCGACCAACTGGTTCCTACCGGCGTTATTGGTACCGAATATATAGTAATGAAAGGCTTTTTGGGCAGCGAAGAACGTGCTTATGTGTTGGCTACTGAAAACAATACAAGCATTTTCTTAAATGGCAATGCAACACCAGCAAGCACCTTAAATAGCGGTCAGCAATTTACCATCGACCTTATTGACCCTACCACATATATCACCAGCAGCGCCCCCGTTTATGTACTCCATGTTTCGGGCTTTGGATGCGAATTGGGTAGTGCAGTATTACCTTCTATTGCCTGCACCGGATCGCCAGCGGTTTTCTTTACGCGATCCACCTCCGAATTTTTTGGTCTAAACATTATGGTTAGAAGCGGATCGGAGGGTAATTTTATCCTCAACGGCTCAAATACACTCGTACCAGCGGCAAGTTTTAATGCAGTAAACGGCAGCAACGGCGAATGGGTGTATGCGCAAATTTCGTTTTCAGAAACCGATGTCCCTATTGGCGTTACATCCACATTGGTCAATACCTCAACCGAATCGGAATTATTTCACCTTGGCGTAATACACGGCGGGGCATCTACCGGCTGTCGTTATGGCTATTTCTCCGATTTTGCCAGTGTATACCTGGGCAACAATCAAGTTCTTTGTTTAAACGACTCGCTGCTGCTCGATGCAGGTCCCGACAAAGACACGTATTTATGGAGCACGGGCGATACCTTGCAACAGATATATGTAAGCCAACCCGGTGAGTTTTGGGTAACGGCCACCAAAGACGGTTGCTCCAGAACCGACACCGTTGAAGTAATTCTCGAAAGCCCTGAAATTGGATTAAGTGATAGCCTGAGTGCCTGCGGTGCAACGCAAATTTTGTTGGGCTTACCTTTAGGATATAGCAATACTATTTGGAGCAATGGGGCTACCACAGAAAGCATTACAGTAACACAGGCCGGTGTTTATACCGTTCAAAGTCTGAGTTCGGCCGGGTGCATCGCGCGCGATACAGTAGCGGTAAATTTTCTTCCAGTTCCGCCCATTCCAAACGTTCAGTACGAAAATCCGGTGTGCGAAGGCTCTAATGTGCAACTCAATAGTCCACAAGCCGGAGGTGCCGTGTTTTGGGAAGGACCAAGCAATTTTATTCAGCAAGGAGCATCTATTACCATTAATAATATAGGCTTAAATCAATCGGGGATCTATTATGTGAGTCAAGAAGCCAACGGATGCCGCAGCGATTCGGCTTCATTCGAATTAAACGTTTTGGAGGCCCCTCAAATTTCCCTCTCGGGCGATACGCTCCTTTGCGCAGAAGAGCTTAGTTTGTTGAGTGTATTCGGCGATAATGATGCAGTGCAATGGAACACCGGTGCAACCACTTCAAGCATTGAGGTAGCAGCAGGATCCTATACCGTTTTTACAACAATACCTAATGGATGTAACGACACACTGAGTATTCAGGTAATTAACGCCGAACCCGCAGCCCAAATAAGTCCATCCGATAATTTAACCGTTTTGGTAAATACGCCTCTAGCCCTCAACGATTCATCGTTCACGCCTGCAGGCTCAAGCATTGAATCCTACATCTGGGATTTTGAAGGCAACGAAGAAATTGGCCCCTCGGTAAGTATTAGTTTTGCCGATACCGGTTGGGTTAACCTAATTTACACTATTGCCAATGATGCGGGCTGTTTAGATACGTTTATTACTGATATTCTGGTGATTTCTGATGTTATAGTTCCCAATGTCTTTACTCCGAATGGCGACGGTAAGAACGATTTATTTGTGATTCAAAACCTCGAAGCTTTCGAAAATGCAGCGCTTCGCATTTATACCCGTTGGGGTCGCTTGGTGTATCAGTCTGAAAAATACATCAACCAATGGGATGGTTCAGGAGCCACAGATGGCACCTATTTCTACATACTGGATGTTCCCTTGTTGGAAAAAAAATATGAAGGTACCGTAACTATTCTCCGTTAAAATGAAGTACATTTAAAAACCAAAGCTTTAGATGCTATGAAAGCGATTAAAACGCTACTCTTTTTCATTTCCGTATTTTCAGCTACTTCAACCATTGGCGCACAAAGTGGATTATTTCGCGACGAAAGCTCGGTAATCTCCTACATGGAGGGCAAGCGTTTTTATAACAGTGCGAACGGTCTTGAGGTGGAGTATGGTTATGTATCAAGTTACAATACAAATTGTATTACAGTAAAAAACGCGTCAGGATCAAGGTTTTATTTCATTAATGTGAGCATCAGTGCATACGGTAGTTTTGCCGATTTGTATGGAATTAATGTGGATGATGGTGGTAATTTTGGATTCAGGCTTTATCAAGGTAAATTGGTGGTAGGGAGAGGAGAATCCGGCGAGCAGACCTTCTACCTTCGATAAATTATCAGATTCTATTAAAAAATAAACAATCCAACCTTACCTTTGGCCTTTGATGATTACACCTATAAAGCTAAAGATTACCGCTTTGCTTCTTGTTTTGTTTGGAGTTTATTCTACAGCACAAGCACAAATTTTAAGCGGCATTGTAAAAGACAAAAAAACAGGTGAAGCCCTCATAGGTGCTACTGTTGTATTAAAGGGTACTACCGTGGGCACATCGGTAGATGTGGAAGGAAAATTCAAGCTCGATTTAACGGGCAAAGTCGCCGCAAGCGCACCTATTACACTAGTAATTAGCTTTATAGGATATCAGCCTCAAGAGCTTTACGTTTCGGATCCGTCAAAAAAGATTATCTGTGTATTAAGCGAATCCGAAACCATGCTCAATACGCAGGAAATTGTAGATACACGCCTCACTGACAAACAGCGAGAATCGCCGCTCACCGTCGAAGCTTTGGATTTGCTAGCAATCAAAGAAACACCGGCGGCCAATTTTTACGATGGTCTGGGCGCGCTCAAAGGTGTTGATTTAACAGCGGCCAGCCTAGGGTTTAAAGTCATAAATACACGCGGTTTTAATAGCACTTCACCTGTTCGATCGCTCCAAATTATTGATGGTGTTGACAATCAGGCACCGGGATTGAATTTTGCTTTAGGAAATTTTTTAGGTTCATCGGAGCTGGATGTGCAAAAAGTTGACATCATTGTGGGGGCCTCTTCGGCTTTTTATGGCCCCAATGCATTTAACGGAGTAATCAGCATGACCACCAAAAACCCGTTTGATTATACCGGACTTACCGTTCAAAGTAAAATTGGAGAACGGAGCTTGTTTGAACAATCCATTCGATGGGCACAAAAACTACAGAACAAAAAAGGGGAAGATAAATTTGCCTACAAACTTAACATCAGTTACATGCGTGCTGTTGATTGGGCAGCCGAAAATTACAGTCCCGTAGAAGGATTGCCAGTAGGTGCCGACAATCCGGGAGGATACGACGCGGTTAATGTTTACGGCGATGAGGATTTGGCCGGAGGTAATGATCAGTCGCAGGATATTAAAACCTATCCTGGAGCAGGAATATTTTACCGTAATGGTTACCGCGAAATCGATTTGGTGAATTACAACACGCGGAACTTAAAACTTGCAGGAGCGGCACATTACCGCATAAAACCTGATGTTGAATTAATTCTATCATCAAATTTCGGATCGGGATCTACCATTTATCAAGGCGAAAACAGATTTGCCCTTAGGAATATTCTTTTTTACCAAAATCGTGTTGAAATCAGTAAGAAAGACAAATTCTTTTTCCGTGTTTACGCTACCAACGAAGATGCCGGAGACTCATACGACGCGGTGCTCACCGCATTTAAAATGCTCGACACCTATAAATCGCTGGAGCAATGGAACCAGGATTATGTGAGTAATTATTACAATGTAACCGTAAACCGCATTAAAACCGATCCCGATTATCCCGCATTTGTATTTGGGCAGCCTCAAGACATTTATTTAGGCCGTATCGAGGAGTTTCTTGCAAACCACCAGGACTCGTTGTATGCCTGGCACGAATGGGTGCGAAGCCAAGCCAATAATTCCGTGCAATCGCTAGATGAACAACCATTTGCTGCTGCAGGAACACCCCGTTTCGATTCGCTTTTTGCTGCAATTACCGGCACGCGCTTTAACGATCGTAGCACATTAAAAAAAGGAGGCTCTTTATTTTTCGACCGTTCGGCATTGTATCACAGTCATTGCGAATACATCTTCAAACCCGAATTTGCTCAAATTACCCTTGGAGCAAATGCACGGCTTTACGCGCCCAATTCGCAAGGAACCATTTTTAACGACACCGCAGGCATCCGAATTTATAATTTCGAATACGGTATTTACGGTGGACTCGAAAAAAAATTCTGGGACGAAAAACTTAAAGCCAACGTAACGCTCCGCACCGATAAAAATCAAAATTTCGATCGCATTTATACCCCGGCAGCATCGCTTGTTTGCTCTCCTGATAATTTAAATACCCTGCGCCTTTCGTTTTCGTCGGCAGTGCGCAATCCAACCTTGGCCGACCAATATTTGTATTACGATGTGGGTCGTGCCATTTTGTTGGGAAACATTACGGGCTACGACTCCCTTCTCACGGTTGAATCCTTTATCGATTATATCGATGGAGGCCGCGATCCTGATCTTTTGCGCTATTTCGGTGTGGAACGTTTACGTCCCGAAAAAGTGCGTACCGCCGAGTTTGGATACCGTACCACGTTGTTTTCAAAGGTGTTTGTTGATGCGAGCTATTATTTTAGTCGCTATAAAGATTTTATTGGCTACAAATTGGGCATTGTTTCAAAATTTGACGGAGTGTTAGGCTTTCCTATTGAACCACAGGCCTATCGGGTATCGGCCAACACATCCGACATTGTTTATACACAAGGTGCAAGTTTGGGCATCAACTATTACTTTAAGGAAGGGTATGCACTTAACGGCAATGCTTCGTGGAACGAACTCGATTTACAGGGTTCAACCGATCCTATAATTCCTGCTTTTAACACGCCAAGATTTAAATTCAATTTAGGCTTAACAGCCCGCGACATAAGGCTCAAACAAGGAAGCGAAAACACCTTGGGATACAGCTTCAATTACAAATGGATTGAAGGCTTCGTTTTTGAAGGTTCGCCGCAATTTACCGGTAAAATACCTACTTACGATATGACTGATGTTCAGGTATCGTACTCGCTAAAAAGCAGCAAAACGACCTTGAAATTGGGGGCATCAAATCTATTTGGAGTCATGCCAATCATCAACAATTGGAGCATGGGTATTGGCGAAGCGCTCAAATCGGCCATAAACAACAATCAGTTTCAGGTATATGGAGGTCCGCGAATCGGCCGTTTAGCTTACTTTTCCATAACGGTTGATGTAAATTAGAACTCCTATATAGCCATGCAGACCAATAATTAATCGTTCTGCTTTGTATCCGATTGAGATGGAGCAAGCTTATTTCGACACTTCCCTAAAATAGGGCGTTACGAATTACCTGCACGGTTCCGTTTTTTACGTTTTGTTTTCAAGAGAAAATGAATTTTCGTGTCCAAAAAAATGTACTTTTGAAGTCATAAAAATTCCTATATGAAAAGAAACTTACGCATTTTAGGCTTAGCTGCAGTCCTCGTGGGTGTACAGGTCCTCCAAGCTCAAACAGGCCGATACTTCGAAGAAGTATTCACCTCGGTATCGAAGCAATCGAATATTACTTACGGTACCAATTTCTACTTTACACCGCCCATCACGGTAGATCCTACAAACCCCCAACAGGGGCCTCTTCCAATGGATGTGTACACACCAACTGGTGATACTGAAACAGGCCGTCCATTGGTTATTTATTTACATACTGGGAACTTTCTTCCGCAATATTTTAATGGCAGTCCAACCGGTTCGCGCAACGACTCATCCAATGTTGAGATATGCAACCGTTTTGCCAAGCGCGGATTTGTAGCAGCATCTATCTCATACCGTTTGGGATGGGATCCGCTCAATTCTTCGGCCGATGTACGTCGCGGCACGCTCCTAAATGCTGTTTATCGTGCATTGCATGATGCAAAAACTGCTGTACGTTACTTCAAAAAATCAGTAGCTGAAGATGGTAATCCTTACGGAATTGATACCAATCGTATTTCACTTTTCGGACAAGGATCTGGAGGGTATATTGCACTTGCCTACAATACCCTCGATCGTATTGAAGAACTCCAAATTGAAAAATTTGTAGACATCAACGGCAATTTATATGTGAATACTGCATTGGTAGGTAATATTGATGGTACTGGCGGTATTGTAAATAATTACAACCACCCCGGGCATTCAAACGATGTGTCGATGGTAGTTAATTTATCCGGTGCGCTTGGCGACAGTACTTGGCTCGAAGCGGGCGAGAAACCTATCGTTTCATTTCATTGTCCTAAC
>JBILCR010000094.1:0-7079 GCA_044353055.1 Flavobacteriales bacterium | reverse complement strand
CCAGCGACTTTATTTTGCGGGAATGATTGTGATTGCCGCTAATGCCGGCGGTGCTTGGTCGCCCATTGGCGATGTAACCACCACCATGTTATGGATTGGCGGTCAAATAAGCCCGATGAACATTATTAAAAGCGTGTTTATTCCCAGTTTAATTTGCTTAATTGTACCGTTGATTTACGTCAGCCTTTTTGAGAAAAAACACTTTGGCGGTCAATTAAAACCTATTGAAAATCAGAAGCTGGCGCGCGAAAATGCCCTGATTTTTACGTTGGGAATTGGAGGGTTGCTGTTTGTTCCGGTGTTTAAACAAATAACCCATTTGCCGCCTTATGCTGGAATTTTATTGGTTCTGGGGCTATTGTGGTTGGTGGCCGATTTGATGCATCGTAAAAAGCGGCCCGATGAGCGACAGAAGTTTTCGGCATCCTCGGCTTTGATGAAAATCGACATGCCCAGTGTATTGTTTTTCTTAGGAATTTTGCTGGCCGTTAGTGTGCTCGAATCACTTCATATTCTTGCCGGCTTAGCCGATTGGATGAATGCCACTATCGGAAACCAAAACGTGATCGTGTATCTCATTGGTTTGTTATCGGCAGTGGTGGATAATGTGCCGCTCGTTGCCGCATCAATGGCGATGTACGATTTGAATTCCTATCCCATGGATTCAAGCCTTTGGGCGTTTATTGCCTATTGTGCCGGAACGGGTGGTAGCATACTCATTATAGGTTCGGCCGCCGGAGTTGCCGTTATGGGTCTTGAGAAAATTGATTTTATCTGGTACTTCCGCAAAATAAGTTTTATAGCTTTTTTGGGTTATACGGCAGGTGCAATAGCATACTTGCTACTTTAACTTAAGACCGGTAGCAAGACGTTTTCAACTCTAGAAATCAAATTCAAGGTTTAGCGAAATAGCACTTTCCTGAAAATCCGAACTCCATCATCGCCTGTGATAGACACATAATACATGCCGCTTGAAAGCTCTGCACGTTCCAAATAAATCGAAGTTCCACTAGTAGTTAGCGTTTTTTTAATTCTCCCCGAAACATCCATTACATCTATACGATACTTTTGATCACCTAGCTGATTAATGCTAAAACCTTCTATCGCAGGATTGGGTGTAACAATGGCTTGAAGGCTAATTGGGTTATCTATCTCCGTAATTACGCCCCCTGTCTGGCATGAGTTAAACACATAATTCAACGTTATTGGCGATGCATCGGTGCGGGTATAAAAGCGATTAAAGCCGCCCAAACCGTTAGGCACCGTGCAGTCGCGATCAAGCGGATCGGGGAATTCTTCCCAATTAGTGCCGTCCGAAATGGGGCCGTTTACAAACTTATAATTAAAACTTCCGGGGCATACCTCGGTACTTGCTTCAAATATGTTTGTAGCAACCTGATTCATAGTTATAGCTCCTCCCTGCCAAATGGGTGTTGTAAAATCGCCTAAAACGTATATTTCGCCTGCAGGCACGTCATTTTCGAACGTTACCCTAAATGTTACTGTAGAAGGGTCGGGTATAAATGCGCATGCCCCGCCCGACTGCCCAAAACATCGGGCCTCCAAAACAGTATCAGAATTTAAGGTGATAATCTGGTTTGAACCCTGCTCCCAACCACCCGAAAAGTTTGCTTGTTCAATTATGCGAGCTTTAAATTGCACTTCACCTGCAGGGATATTCAGCGTTATCGAATAAATACCATCGTTGTCGCTATCGCTTAATAAATAATCGGGGCCTCCCTGGTAATTATTAAAGGTTCCCGCTACATCAACGGAGTCTGTTGAATTAATATCAAAAGCACAATTATAGCGCATATCCATGTTAATGGTGAGGTCATAAAATTGTTGAACCGTGCACACGCTTTCGCAGGTATTGTAGCAATTTTGCATCATTATGGGAGTGCCTACATAAGTGAAGGCGCGGTTAAATCCTGCGGCACAAGCGCTGGGAACATTTTCAAATTCGTTACCAAGGCAATATTTATACTGATAATTACCGAAAATGCCAGGGTTTATGTAAAAAATTCCGGTAAATAAAGCCTGATTATCGTTAGGCAAAATATCATGTAAAATGGCTTGACCGGGAACCCACAAGGCATAGTTCGCTCCAGCAATCTGGTCCAGAAAATCACCTGCCACCGAAACCGGCGTTAATCCGGGGGGCGTATTGCTCATATCTACGCTAAAACGCACCATGTTAAACACCGCACCGGCATCGCCTGCCGCCGATTGACCGAAAAAAACCGGTGGGGTAAATGCTTCATTTTCTCCAACCACAATAAAGCGGTTTGAATTTCCGCCACCTACCTGACATTCCGCTGGAACCGATTCTTCATCGCCCCAGGCATTTCCGTTGATATATTTAAATTCATATACCCCTTGTGGCAATGATACCGTTACCGAATAAATACCCCCTCCAATATCAAACATCTCTGTTGCAGCAGGATCCCAATCCGACGGGAATCCAGCTTCACTCTGGAAGTTTCCGGCAATATGCACTCCGTTTGGATTTACATTAAGGCCTTCCATATTTACATTAAAGGTAACTGCAGTTTGCGCAAATGAAGCTACTATCTGTAGCGCAAAGAAGAGCGATAAAAGTTTTTTCATATTCCAGTAAATCTGATTAAGGTGCTAATTTATAACAAAAAAGCCCGAACCTTCAAAGATTCGGGCTTCTTTAATTTTAAAGTGAATGTTATTCGAAAATCACCTTGTGTACTCCTCCGTTACCGTTATTGTTGAAATAACGCAACAAATAAACACCATTGGTTAATCCGTTACGGTTTAATACTGTAGAATAACGCACGTTGTTTTCTACCATAACCTCTTTTCCAGTAATATCAACTAAACTTAGTGTGTAGTTTTGGCCATCGGCAAAACGTACAGTAAGTGATTCGTTGGCAGGATTAGGAGCCACCGAAATAGAACCTGCAGGAATGGCCTCAATGCCGGTAAGCTCCTGACATTTATTAAATGCATAGTATAATGTTACAGGGTTGCCGTCCTGGCGCACATAAACGCGATTGTAACCGCCAATTCCGTTTTCTTCAACGCAAGTGCGATCATCAGGGTTAGGGAACGACTCCTCGTTAGCAGTTACAGTAGTAGGGCCATTTACATATTTGTAATTTATTTTACCCGGACATATGTCGTTTTTGGTGGTTTCGTAAATACCGGGCGATACAGCAGTTAATGTTGTGGCACCGCCTTGGTATGGAGGCGTCGTGAAATCGGCAATCAAGAAAATTTCTGCCGCAGGTGTTTCCTGAGTCATATCAACACGGAATGTGATATTAGACGGAGGAGGAATAGGAGTGCACTCGCCTGTTGGGAAACCAAAACAACGAGCCGACAATACAGAGTCAGAACCTAAAACCACCACATTGTTGCTACCGCCTTCCCAGCCGCCTGAAAAGTTGGCATTGCGGATAATGCGGGCTTTGTATTGAAACTCTCCTGCAGGAATAGATAGTGTGATGGAATAAATACCATCATTATCATCATCAGTTAAAATATAATCAGGGCCGCCTTGATAGTTGTTAAAAGTGCCGGCAACGTCAACGGTATCGTTTGAGTTTACATCAAATCCGCAGTTATAACGCATATCCATGTTAATGGTAACGTTGTAATTAGGAAGCTCCACACACACTTCGCTGCACGATGCAAAACAGTTTTGAGTTAAAGTGGCACCAGCACCTAAAGTGAACGAGCGGTTGCTGGTTGAGGTACATGTAGAAGGCACATTTTCCCACTGATTATTGCCTGACCCGTCTTGTCCGTTAATGTATTTGAATTCGTAAGATGTGCCGTTCAAACTTTCAGCAAAATAGAAAATTGCTGTGTGAAGTGAGTTTGCATCACCAGGGATAATGTCGGTTAAGAATGCGGCACCGGGTGTCCAGTCGGCAAAATTACCTCCCGCAATTTCATCCATAAAGCTACCTGCAACAGAAACGCCGCCGTTGCCAACAGTAGAACCGGTTAAGTCTACTGTAAAACGCACCATATTAAAGTTTCCGGTGCCATCGTTGGCCACTACATCTGCAAACTTAACAGGGTAAATTAAGGGCGATGCTCCGTTTACTACAAAAAAGCGATTTGAGTTTCCGCCGCCTACTTGACATGCTGCTGGTACAGACTCATCCCCACCCCAAGCATTTCCGTTAATGTATTTAAATTCGTAGATGCCGTCAGGAAGGGTACAGGTATAAGTATAGATTCCGTCCATATCGTCATCGGTCATCGCTGCAGTATTGGGTTCCCAGTCGTTTGGTAGACCGGCTTCCGATTGCCAACTTCCAGCCACATGCACACCATCCGGACTAGGAGTCTGATCTTGCATGTTCACCGAAAAAGTCACTTCATACTGCGCGTTCATGCTAAGGGCTGAAGCTCCCAGCATCAAAGAAAAGAGTACATGTTTTTTCATCTGATTGATTTATAGTTTGACACGAATTTAATATGCTTTTATTATTGCCGCCAAACAGAATTAAGTGTCTTTCTTACGCTAAGCAATTAATAAATTGAAAATGAGATAATTAAAGATTAATTTAATTATCAACCAGTTAAGGTTGATATCCAAATAATTTATCTGAGAGCGAAATTCACGAATTAATTTATGTGTTTGAATATTAGTTTATTGAAATTTTTTTAGCCAACAATTAAACTTCTTTAGTGTTAAATTTACACTCACTTCATACCTTCGTAATTCGCATTTGAAATTTTGAACGATCTGTGCCATGAAAATTAATCTTCACCAAACGTTTTTATCATTTGTTCTAATTATGTGCTCGGTTGGCTTATCAGCACAGGCAATAGTTACGCTTAATCCACCATTCCCAACCGGTAATGATGCAGTAACACTTACCTATAATGCCGATCAGGGAAATGCCCAGCTGGCCAATTTGCCCGCAGGCACCGCAGTTTACGCCCACATGGGTATTACCGTTGGTGGACAAGATTGGCAATACGTAACTGGAAACTGGGGGACGGCTGATAACCGTACCGCTATGACACGAGTTGGTACTACCAATCAGTACACCCTAACTCTTTCTCCCTCGATTCGCGACTGGTTTCAAACCAACAACAACGGAAGTCAACAAATTCCGGCCAATGCCGTAATTACACGCTTATGTTTGGTGTTTCGCAACGCTACAGGTTCGTTGGAGGGCAAAACGGCTACTAACGGCGATATATTCGTAAATCTTGCCACATCTGCATTTTCGGCCGAAATTACATCGCATCCGCAGGAGGGCATCTTGGTAAACAGCAACCAAAACATAACATTTACGGGCCAGGCTTCATCCGCTTCTATTCTTGAGTTTACGCTCGATGGCGCTTCTGTTGCCACCCAATCGGCAGCAACTACTTTAAACCATTCTATAAATACAAATACACTTGCTGCCGGTTTGCATCAGCTTATTTTCAGCGCAAATAATGGTACCGGTATAATTCGCGATACGCTATTGATTACCCGTCATGCAGCAACAACTATAGCATCTGTTCCATCTTACGGATCGGAAGGAATTATTTATCCAAACGAAAACACGGCATACCTTCAGTTAAGAGCGCCTTTCAAAGAATTTATTTATGTTGTGGGCGATTTCAATAATTGGACTTTCTTGCCTGAATATCAGATGAAGAAAACGCCCGACGGGCAATTTTTCTGGATCGAAATTCCCAATCTTAACCCGAACACAGAATATCGCTTTCAATATCATATCGATTGGGCAGGCTTAAGAGTAGCAGACCCTTACTGCACTAAGGTTCTTGACCCCTGGAACGATCCCTGGATTGGTGAGGAGAAATATCCCAATTTGATCGATTACCCCAATGGATTGGCCGAAGGAATTGTGGGCGTATTACAATCACGCCCGCCTCAATATCAGTGGGATAATTCATATACATACACCAAACCACCTAAAGAAGATTTAATTGTTTACGAACTTTTGGTGCGTGATTTTACCGAAGAACGCACTTTTGCTTCCGTAATCGATAAACTCCCTTATTTATCTTCGCTCGGAATTAATGCCATTGAACTCATGCCTGTTGCGGAGTTCGACGGTAATGAAAGCTGGGGTTATGCACCCAATTTCTGCAGCGCTGTAGATAAATATTATGGCCCTGCAAATGAGTTGAAACGTCTTGTTGATAGCTGCCATGCTCGCGGTATTGCAGTGCTATCGGATGTCGTGTTTAATCATGCTTGGGGACAGTCGCCTATGGTAAAAATGTACTTTAATCCCGATGCCGGGCAATATGGCGAGCCCACGAGCCAAAACCCTTGGTTAAATCCTCAGGCGCGCCATGCATTTAATGTAGGTTACGATTTTAATCACGAAAGTCAAGCTACCAAGTATTATGTAAAGAAAACCCTCAAGTATTGGATCGATGAGTTTAAGATTGATGGATTTCGTTTCGATTTAAGTAAAGGCTTCACTCAAACAAATACCGGATCGGATGTTGGGGCTTGGGGTAATTACGATCAAAGCAGGGTAAACATCCTTCTCGATTATGCCGCGTCAATCCGCGAAACCGATCCAGGATCACTCATAATTTTTGAGCATTTTGGAGCATGGAACGAAGAGGTGGTATATGCCAACAACGGCATAATGATGTGGGCATATGGAGGCAATCAGTATAACGAAGCTACCATGGGTTGGCTTAATGGAAACAATCAAAATATTTATTTAACCACACCTCAGGCCCGAAACTGGAGCAATTACGGCTTGTTATCGTTCATGGAAAGCCATGACGAGGAACGTATGATGTTTCGTAATGTTACTTATGGCAATACTGTTGCCGGGCATAATACCCGCGATTTAAATACGGCAATAAACCGAATGGGTGCAGCAGCTGCATTTTTTATTCCGCTTCCAGGGCCAAAAATGATTTGGCAATTTGGAGAGCGAGGCTATGAAATTTCCATTTTTGATTGTTTAAACGGTACTTCGGGTGAGGATTGTAAAACAGGCGCCAAACCACCGCGATGGGAAGATTATCTCAATCCGCAGCGTCGTGAGTTATTTGAGGTGTACCGAAAGTTAAATTATCTCAAAACGTCGCAGCCATCGTTG
>JBILCR010000093.1:0-7138 GCA_044353055.1 Flavobacteriales bacterium | reverse complement strand
TGTAACAGTTGGAAATAACACCTATACGTCGAGCGGCACTTACACCGATGTTTTTTTCGCTTCAAATGGATGCGACAGTACCGTTATCACAACACTCACAGTAAATACCGGAATCGGCAAGGTTTCTACATCAGGTTCCGAAATTACTTTATGGCCTTCACCTTTCGTTAACGAAATAAACATTAGCCAATTAGAAATTGGTGATTGGGTAATCCTTATGGATGGTATTGGCAGAGAAATGATTAGGACAAAAACGAACTCAGAAAACCTAACATTATCTGCAACTTCTCTAAATCCTGGTGTTTATTTCCTCATCCATAAGGGACAACGAAGCAGCTCTGTTTTAAAGGTTTTTAAAGCAAATTAGGATTAATACCATGAGGCCGCATACCGTCAAAAATGACAAATATGCCGAATTATAAAGATTAACTTCAATACTCCTTAAATTCTATAAAACCCTTTTGGCTAAGAGTTAGGTACTTTTATGGGTTGAATTTTAGGCCGGTTAAGTCAGCCAACATTCCATTAAAGAGGGAATAACGATCGGGACATAAGGCGTTCTAACATTCCTTTATTTCTGCAGAACGTTAAAAATGATTCGCAGCAATAAGCAATTCCAAATCTTTGTAGGGAATATTATAGGTTTCGCCAATATATTGATGAGTTAAAATGCCATTATACAAATACACTCCATTTCGCACGCCGGCATTAAGGCGCAGGTAATTTTCGAAACCGCCCTTTTCGCCCATTTCTAAAAGAATGGGGGTAAAAATATTACTCAATGCCATAGATGCCGATTGCGCTACGCGCGAAGCCACATTGGGTACGCAATAGTGGGTAACGCCATATTTCTTAAATACCGGATGCGCATGATTGGTTACCTGCGAGGTTTCGAAACAGCCGCCTTGATCAATAGATATATCAACAATTACAGAGCCGTCTTGCATAGTGCTCACCATGTCTTCACTTACCACAACGGGCGTTCGCCCTTCTTGCACACGCAATGCGCCAATTACCACATCGGCCGTTTGCAGAGCTTTTTCTAGCTCCACAGGCTCAATAATGGACGTAAATAGGCGCATGCCTAAATCGTTTTGCAATCTGCGTAAGCGGTATAAACTGTTATCAAAAATCTTAACTGTAGCCCCCAATCCTACTGCGGCACGCGCAGCAAACTCGCCTACCGTACCGGCGCCAATAATTACCACTTCGGTAGGAGGCACCCCCGAAATCCCTCCGAGCATCATGCCTTTGCCGCCGTTGGTCGTGCTCATGTATTCTGATGCAATCAAAATAGAGGTATTCCCAGCAATCTCGCTCATGGCGCGCACTACCGGATATATGCCCGATCGATCTTTGATGTAATCAAAAGCGAGTCCGGTAATTTTCTTTGATATCAGGTGATTGAAAAAATTCTTTTGCTGTACGGTGAGCTGAAGCGCCGATATAAGATTTTGCTTCGGCTTCATCATCTCAATTTCGTCGAAGGTGGGTGGCGCCACTTTCAACACCAAATCAGCTTTGTAAACCTGCTCGGTATTGTAGGCTATCTGCGCACCGGCCTCGCTGTAGTCCTTATCCTGATAATTAGAGTGCAACCCCGCACCCGTTTCAACAATAACATTATGCCCATTACTCACCAACACCGACACCGAGTTGGGTACCAAGGATACCCGACGCTCTTGAAACGAAGTTTCTTTGGGAATACCGATGTGAAGTTCGGCACTCTTTCTCGACACTTCAAGCATTTCTTCCTGAGGCAATAAGGCGCTCGAAGCGGCCATGCGAATTCGTGGATTAAGTTCGGAGCTCATAATAATTTAGGTGACCTAAAGATACATCATTGTTTTATTTTTTGCGCCATCAATTTACGAACGGTGCCTTCAACTTCAATGTTCACCTCAACATACCCATTGGGCAAAATGCTCCGAGCACGTTCAGGCCATTCAATAAAACAAAGATTTTCAGCATCTATAAGCTCCATCAGCCCACTCTCAAATGCTTCTTCATCGCTTTTGAGCCGGTAAAAATCAAAATGAAATAGCGTTTGTCCATCTTTGGTTAAGTATTGATTCACCAATGAAAATGTGGGCGAATGTACCTGATCATTTGAATGTAATTCCTTAACCAAGGCAGCAATAAACGTGGTTTTTCCGGCCCCCAAATCGCCACTAAAACAAAATACACGCTCAGCAGAAAATTCTTTAAGAAACATTAGGGCCGCAGTGGCTATTTCATCTAAACTATAGTGGTGCGTCCATAAACTCATAGTGGCGCAAAGGTAAAAACAAAAAAAATAAGCAGTCCTATAAGCCGGGTTCTGTAACGCAGCCAAAGGCTGTGCTCCTTGTCATTTCTCTAGGACCACTGTCGCCAGTGGCCTCAAGCAACCTACCCGCAGCAGCGACCGAAGTCAGAAACGGGCCGTTTCACCTGCTGCCTATTTGGTCTTTCAACCCCTGAGGTTTACCATCGCCTACGTTACCGCAGGCGTCGTGGGCTCTTACCCCGCGTTTTCACCCTTACCCTGCAAGCAGGGCGGTATTATTTCTGTGGCACTTGCTGTCGCCCTTCCGTTACCAAAAAAGCGCCTTCCTGTTAGGAAGCAGGGTACCCTATGTTGCCCGGACTTTCCTCATCTCCTTGCGGAAACGCGACAAGGCGGACTGCTCGATTCAAAGGTAGGCAAATCCCACCACGGGTAAATGATCGGCATCATAAACAAGACGATTTATTTGATGTTTATTTACCGAAACAAATCAATCATTATGGAAGATGTTTTAAAAAATCTGATTTATCAAGGCCTTGGTGTCGTTGCCATAACACGAAATAAAGTTGAAAAAGCAGTGAACGATATGGTGGACAAAGGCAAAATGACCCGCGAAGAAGGCCGCAAACTGGTGGATGAACTCAGCAGCGAGAGTTTGAAAGCAGGCAAGGAAACTGAAGAAAAACTTAAACATGCCATTCGCGAGTTTCTCGAAAAATCGGGCATTCCCTCGCGCGAAGAATTCGAATCGCTTAAAAAGCGCGTAGTGGCTTTGGAGCAGCAAAACAGAGAAGAAATTTGATTGCTAAAAGCCGGCGGTACCGCGAGGTACTTGCATTACTTATACGTTTTGGATTTGGTGCTTACGTAGTGCGTCCCGGACTACGGTGGATGTATTTTGGCCGAAAATCTCAAGAGCAAGAGCAGCACGATCGCTGGATGCGATTCAGGCAACTGCTCGAAGCGCTGGGCCCCACATACGTTAAATTCGGTCAGGTTTTAAGCAATCGTCCGGGCTTGCTTCCCGATGCATTGCTCGAAGAATTGGCGCTGCTTCAAGATCGTGTGCCGCCCTTTGATACGGAAACTGCATTTACACTGCTCGAAGAAGCACTAAAAAAACCCATATCAGAACTATTTGCCCACATCGAAAAACAGCCTATTGCATCGGCATCCATCGCGCAGGTGTACAAGGCCCAACTTAAAGACGGCAGGTGGGTTGCCGTAAAAATTAAACGTCCCGGGATTTCTGAAATTATAAAAGCCGACATCTCTATTCTCAAAGACATTGCTCATCTTATAAAACGCCACCGCGAACTCTCGGCACTGCAGCCGGTTGAATTGGCGGCTGCCTTTGAACGATCAATTCTTGCCGAACTCGATTTCGCTCAGGAATTGCAACACATTCAAAAATTCAATGCCTTATTTAACGACGACCCCACAGTAAAGATACCGACACCATACCCACAATTTTGTTCTGAAAATGTGCTGTGTATGGAATTCCTGGAAGGCATAAAAATCAGCAATTACAAAGCACTTCATTCCAATGGACACGACTTTAAACTGATTGCCCAGCGCGGATTCGATATTTTTTTCAAGCAGATTTTTGAATGGGGCTATTTCCACGCCGACCCCCATCCGGGCAACCTCATTGTGATGGAAAACAATGTGGTGGGAATCTTTGATTTTGGTATGGTGGGTCAGCTCAGCAACGACGACCGTAAAGCCTTGGTTGAATTTGTAATTGCCCTGGGAAGAGATGATGTGGAGCGCATCGTTGAAACCATAGAATACCTTCAGGGATGCCAAGTTGAAGACCGCAAAGGACTGCAACGAGAATTAAATTTGTTTATCAACGAATTTGGCAGCACGGCCATAAAAGATATCGACCTAAACGAGGCCCTTAACCGAGGCCGCAGCATGGCTTACCGCTATAAGTTAAAGCTTAACCCCGATTTGTTTCTGCTTTTCAGAACCATCTCCCTGCTCGAAGGCATTGGCATTGGGCTCGACCCTCAATTCAGATCGCTCGATGCCATTAAGCCGTATGCGTTTAAATTATTGCTTAAACAGATTCATCCCAAAAACCTTCTCAACAATAAGGAAGTAATCTTTTGGTTTGCCGATTGGGTTCAACTCATTCGCACGCTCCCGAGCGATTTACGTAAATTAAATTCGCGCATACGTAATAATAACAACTTAAATGAGGCAGATACCCTCCAACGCACAACTGCCCATTCGTTGCGCGAGGCAGCTACGATGATTGCTTTGAGTTTAGGATTTGGATGTTCCCTTTTATCATGCGTTTTAGCGCGGAATAACAATTTCCCCAAATTTATGTGGGATTTAAGCTTCATCGAAATTATGTGCAGCCTATCCGCACTCATTTTTGGCCTCCTGCTGGTTCGAAAAAGCATTAGGAAATAAATTCCCAAACCGAGCGATAATAGCCTTGTTCCATGCTCCAGTTTATGAGCGCATCGTAAAACGGATCGGCCGAGAGTGTGGCACTATCGCCTACCATAACAAGTCTATAGCGTGCACGGGTCATGGCAACGTTCATCCGGCGATAATCACGTAAGAAACCAATTTCATTTCGGCTGTTGCTTCGAACCAGCGAAATCACAACGGCATCGCGTTCCTGACCCTGAAACGAATCGATGGTTTGAATGCGTATGTATTGCCTAGTTGTGTCTTTTAATTCTTCAAATTGCGCAGTAAGAAATCGCACCTGCTCGCTGTATGGTGCAATAAGTGCTGCCGATATCGCATGCCCATAATCTTCAGCGTCCAGCAACATACTCCAGTGTTGACGAATAAATTCGGCCTCACTCGGATTGCGCACACTCTGTGTTTCGGCATTGTGCTCTTCATCAAAACCGGCGCCTGCCGTATCTACGAATAACACTCCCCTACCCTCTTTAAAAAAATGCCTTTCGGTGCTGTGATGCGCAACCAGCTTATTGGCGTAAAACCAGCGATTCGGAAAAGCCATAATTTGCGGGTTCATTCGGTATTGAACATCAAGCAAAACCGTTGGCACACGATGCAAGAGCTTTTCCATTAAAGTTACCGATAGACCGCCCTTTGCCGCCTGATCCGACTTCACTGTGGGTGCCAGCTGAAAGGGATCGCCGGCCATTACCAGACGCTGTGCCCGCATTATCGGCAACCAGCACTGGGGTTCAAGCGCCTGTGCCGCCTCATCAATGCACACAAAGTCAAATTCAAGTTCCTTGGGTAAATGTGTATGCACCGCCATAGGCGTACCGCATATAACATCTGCTTGGTGCATAAACGCATCGCACAGCGTTTTTTCGAGCTGTACGGCATCACGTACCAAGGCTTTGGCTTCCTTTAGCAATAAATTACGTTGCTCGCGCTCTGCAGCTCCAAAACTGCGTTTGTACTTTAAAGCCATTGCACGATAATTTTCGGCCTGCTTACGTGCTTCGCGAATAACACGGTATTCATCCGCATGTTTCAATTTACCTTCAAGCGTTAGCGCTTCAAGTTGTTCCGAAACCCTTAGCGGATTTCCTATACGTAAAACATTTAAACCCTTGCTTTGCAACGAAAGGCATAAGTGGTCCACTGCTGCATTTGATGGAGCCACAAAGAGCAATCGGCCGCCCTGCGCGCAGATTTGAGTGGCAGCAGCCACCAGCGTGGTGGTTTTTCCGGTCCCGGGTGGCCCATGTATTAACGCCACATCGCGGGTTTCAAGTATCGTGCGAACGGCCTTGTTTTGCGCATCGTTCAGACTACTTTGGGCAATAAATTCAAAAACACCATCAACACGCGTATCAACTTCACGCTTTTGAATTAAAACGTCTCTGATTTCTGCCAATCGGCAATTTCGAGCGTTTTTTATAAGTGTAAGAGCTTCATGGGTGCGCTTATAGGCTAATACATCAAATTGTACCTGCAAAACAAGCTTTGGCTCATCCAACACCTCTGGAATATCGTCGCGAAAAAAAACAATTTTCGCCCGGTTGTCGCGCAACACATCAATTACACCATGTACCGCTTCAGCATCGCCCTGTTGAGCACTAAAAACACGCACGGGCTTGCCCGGACCAAGCAAATGGGGCATATCGCGCTGCTGCGTGCGCTCTACCCAAACAAAGGGATAATCGCCAAAACCATAGCCGGTCTCAACAATATTTAGCGGATACCAACTAACTCCTGCGGCAAGCTGTTGTTGAAGCGACTGACTTTTTAACGCCGTTTCAAACTGTACTTTTTCAGCATTACATTCAACTTCGTGCAGGGCAATTAATGGATCAAAATACGATTCGGCTTCCATTTCAGGGCTGCACCTTAAGCAAACGCTGCCGCAACATTCCACGGTTGGTGCTTGCTTCAAAAATATACATACCCACTGCCAAATGCGATACGTTTACCTGCGCTGCATTACCGTTTACAGAATACGTGCGAGTGGGTTCAATGACGCGGCCGTGTACATCATAAATGGTAAGCGACAGGTTATGAATTGGCTCCGAAAATTCGAGCTGAACCGCGTTGCCACAAGGTTGTGGAAATACGTTTATCGCCAAATCTTCTAACGATGTATGGCCTGTAAAATCAAGACTACAGGCCTGTTGGTAGCTAATACGACTGTCGCCAGGTAAAGCTTGTTGAAATTGAAGCCATGCGGTTGAGTCGTCGAACAAAAATGTATTTAAAAATGGACGCAGGTAATCGAACGTAATTTGTTGTTGCAATTCGCGTGTCATTCCACCCGGAACACCACTTTCGCCCAAATCGCAGAGGCTTGAAGGAATAAAAAAACAATGTGTACCCGCCGTAATACTCACAAAAGATTTACAGTTGCTCGCAAAGGCATCATACATGGGTTGATGGTTG
>JBILCR010000092.1:0-7148 GCA_044353055.1 Flavobacteriales bacterium | reverse complement strand
TTAAATCAGAGGGTGCGGTGGCATATATTTACCTTAACCGCCCCGAAGTATTTAATTCATTCAATCGGGAAATGGCACTCGAGTTACAAGGTATTCTAGACCAACTGGCTCAGGACGCAACAGTTCGCGTAATTGTTTTAACAGGAAGTGGCAAGGCCTTTTGCGCCGGACAAGACTTAAAAGAAGTCACCACACCCGAACTGCATCCTGGTTTCAGAAGCATACTTGAGGAGCATTACAATCCGATAATTCGTAAAATTAGAAACATGCCTAAGCCTATTGTGGCCGCAGTAAATGGTGTAGCCGCGGGTGCAGGGGCCAACATTGCATTGGCTTGCGATTTAGTAATTGCGAGTTCAACGGCCTCCTTTATTCAAGCCTTCAGTAAAATTGGGCTGGTGCCAGATAGCGGAGGATCGTATTTTTTGCCCCGATTGGTTGGTATGCAAAGAGCCATGGCATTATGTTTATTGGGCGAAAAAGTAAGCGCTGCAGACGCTGCCTCTATGGGAATGATTTATAAATGCGCCGAAGCAGATGTGTTTGAACAAGAAGTTTCACGAACAGCAACACAGCTGGCAGAATTGCCGGCAAAAGCACTATCGTTAACCAAAAACCTTTTGCAAAAATCATGGGAGCATAGCCTCGACGAACAGCTGCAAATGGAAGCCGAATTGCAAATCGAGGCCAGTGATTCAAAAGATTATCAAGAAGGAGTAGCTGCTTTCATTGAAAAACGTAAGCCTAATTTTAACGCCAATTAATTACAGGGCGTTTAAGGTTAAAAACCTTGCATTGATACGATCTTAAAAGATCTTAATTAACGAAGAGCAAGCGGTATATATAATGCATAAAAAAATCATTTTCAATTCGAATTTTGCGCTCAACGTCAAGCCATGCATTGGCTGCGAAACCTTACCGAATTATATTCTCTAATGAACCCTACCACCATTGTTTATCTGGGTATTTTGGCCATGGCTCCAAGTTTGGCCATCATGATTTATATATACTGGAAAGATAAATTTGATAAAGAACCATTAAAAGAGTTGGCTCTAACCTTTATTTTGGGCGCCTTAAGTGCTGTTCCTGTAATAGTAACAGGACATTTATTAAAACTATTCGGGTTCGACGAGTCGAGTAAATCGTTGCTATGGTCGCTCGTATCTATGTTTTGTGTTGTAGGATTTGTGGAGGAGTTTTATAAATTTTTAGCCGTGTATGTTTACGCCTACCGTCATAAGGCCTTCAACGAACCCTTTGATGGAATAACTTATGGTGTAATGGCGGCCATGGGATTTGCCACGCTCGAAAATCTGCTCTATGTTTTTTTAGACGATCAGCCCGAAACCGTTGCCTGGATGCGCATGTTTACTGCTGTTCCTGCGCACGCATTTTTTGGGGTAATTTCGGGATACTTTATTGGCCTGCAACGTACTAAAAACCTAAGAGGATTAGCCATTCAAGGTGTTCTTTTAGCAGCTGTGCTGCATACTTGTTATAATTTTTTCCTAACACATTCCTATATCCCCGGGTTAATACTGGGTGCGCTTGCTTCATTGTTTATAGGCTACCGATTTTCTATGACGGCCATTAAAAAACATAACGCACTTAAAACCAATCCCTAAATTCAGATATAACGTTACAGGATTCATAAGCATAACCATCCATAAACCAATGGTTGCGCACATTTTTTGTTTTCAAAAAACCCAAAGTTAGACCAGGAATTATGAGTTTAGGTGATTGAATTTCAATACCATTCCGATTAATAGTAGAGGTTAATAAATTTAGATAGACCTTTCAATTTCACGAGGCGCGTTTAATTAAATTGCAAAAAATTAGACGCGTCATGCAGCAATACCATGATTTACTTCGGCATATACTCCAGAACGGAACAGTAAAAGAAGATCGTACCGGAACCGGAACCCTGAGTTGTTTTGGGTATCAGATGCGGTTTGATTTGAGCGAGGGCTTTCCATTAATTACCACCAAGAAGCTTCACGTTCGTTCCATCATTCACGAATTATTGTGGTTTCTAAAAGGCGATACCAACATTCGATATTTAAAAGAAAATGGGGTAAGTATTTGGGACGAATGGGCCGATGAGCATGGCGATTTAGGTCCTGTATATGGGCATCAATGGCGCAGCTGGCCCGGATATATGGGCGAAACGGTAGATCAAATTAGCGAGGTGCTCGAAACAATAAAGAAGAATCCCGATTCGAGACGACTAATTGTAAGTGCTTGGAATCCGGCGGATATTCCGAACATGGCGCTTCCCCCCTGCCACTGCCTGTTTCAGTTTTATGTAGCCGATGGTAAGTTAAGCTGCCAGCTTTATCAGCGTTCGGCCGACACATTTTTGGGTGTGCCTTTTAATATTGCTTCCTACGCGCTGCTCACGCTGATGATGGCGCAGGTATGTAAGCTAGAACCGGGCGAATTTATTCATAGCTTTGGTGATGTTCACTTGTATTCGAACCACATGGAACAGGTTCATTTACAGCTAAGCCGCGATTTTAGGCCGCTTCCACAAATGGTGCTTAATCCCGATGTAACGGATTTATTTGCCTTTACATACGACGACTTTACGCTGCTCAATTACGATCCGCATCCTGCTATAAAAGCCGAAGTTGCCGTATAATGATATCAATTATCGTTGCCGAAGGGCTTAATCATGCTATTGGGAAAAACAACCAGTTGTTATGGCATTTGCCTGCCGACCTGCAGCATTTTAAGAAAACTACGCTTGGCAAAACCCTCATCATGGGTCGTGCAACATTTGACAGCATCGGAAAAGCCTTGCCTGGACGCAAAACAATAGTTGTAACCCGAAATGCCCACTGGTCGGCCGAAGGCGTTGAAACTGCAGCTTCAATTAATGAGGCTTTAGCCATGGACGCAGACAGCGAAGAAATTATTATTGCCGGAGGGGCCGACATATACCAACAGTGCATGGAATGCGCACAGCGTATTTATCGCACCTTAATTGAGCTCGAACCCGATGCCGATAGGTTCTTCCCGCCGATTCCGGTTGCACATTTTCAAAAAGTTTCTTCTGTTATGCGCCCGCCCGACGAAAAAAATCCGGTAACGATGCATTTTGAGGTATGGGAACGTAAACCATTGGGATAAAGTAGTATTCATACCTTGCGATAATTAGTTTTCGTCCTGTGGAATTGAGCTCAGAAAGCATTAGGCATATTGGTGAACGCGACAAGAAGCAAAACAAAGCGCTTCTCGATCGCATTAAGAACCGACCACCCAATCATTTAGATTCGACCGTTCACGACCTTCATCATAAGGCTTTCGAAAAAATCGACTGTTTGCGTTGTGCCAATTGCTGTAAGACAACCAGTCCTTTAATTACGCCGACCGATATTGACCGCATGGCAAAGCGCTTAAGGATGAAGCCTTCAGAATTTATCGAAACCTATTTAAATATTGACGAGGAAGGCGATTATGTATTTCGATCGGCGCCTTGCCCCATGCTCGACAGCGACAATTACTGCAAAATTTATAACGAACGCCCCACAGCCTGCAGAACATATCCGCATACCGACCGCAAAAAGTTTTACCAGTTGAGCAAAATCACCTACCAAAACAGCTTTATTTGTCCGGCTGTTCAGTATATATTAAACGGACTTCGGCAAAAATTACTAGGCCATATATAAAATTTCGCTATAACGGTATTGGCGCTACGGTATAATTATGAATAAATAGAGGCTTTTTGTTCATAAACAAGAGTCAAAATAAAACCTATAAAAACAGGCAATCGCTTAATTTGCGCCTACGTTATCCCTCTATTTATGCGTATATTCATTCTGTTAGCTGCTTTTGTATTACCCTCCTTAACGATGGGTCAGGCGCTTAAATCGTTCAGTTCTACTCCCGCCCAATTTTTGGAAGAGTTAACACAATTTATGGAATCGGCCGATAAGAAAGCTACCAAAGAGCTGATGGAAAAATTTGAGCCGCTTTGGCAGGCAAAGCTATCTCCAACGCAACAAGGTTTAGTTATAGCTCAGGCCAATGCCATGCTCAAAAAACGGATGACTGCTTTTCCCAATTATAAAAATTACCTGCGCTGTTTACTTGCCTGGAGCGAGGCCAATAAAAGTGTACAGCAATTTAACGACTGGCACGATGGTTTAGGAAAATGCATCACAAAACTGACCACAGGTAAATTTGATCAATACCTGCAAACCAGTGAAGACTTATTTAGCTCGAACGCACTTTACAAAAGCGAGGCAATAAGCTGGATTATGAGCCGTAGCGACTTTACGTTTGGTTATGATTCAATACCCAAAGTAATTTTCGAAACCGGCAATCTAAAAGCCGTGGCGCGTTACGATTCGTCGCACATCCTTATGACTTCGGGCACCCTCTATCCCACCTCATTTAAATTTTACGGCAAAAACGGTAAAATTTTATGGACCCGCAATGGGTTAACCGAGGAGCAGGCCAATGCAAAACTTAAAAACTATGAGCTATCGGTAAAGTCTACTAAATTCTCTGCCGATTCGGCCATCCTGCACTATCCAAAGTATTTTAAAGAGGATCTGTTGGGAGTGGTGAGCGATAAGTTAACGGATAATGCCGCTGGTCGCGATGCCACGTATCCACGCTTTAGTAATTACAACACGTCGTTCGCCATTAAAGAAATTTATAAAAATGTTGATTTTACTGGGGGTATAACCATTCAGGGCAATCAACTATTAGGCTATGGGAATAAAGAGAATAGGGCAACATTTGTGTTTAAACGTAACTCGAAGCCCTTTCTCGTAGCACAGTCGAGCACTTTTTTAATTGAAGAAAAAAGCCTTCAGTCGTCGGCCGCGGCCATTAAAATATACATTGAGGACGATTCGATCGTACATCCCGGGTTAACCTTCAGGTATCTCGATGAAAAAAAGGAGCTCAATCTTATCCGTAACATGGAAGGCATTTCTCAAACGCCCTACTACAATTCATTTCATCAGATTGATATGGATTTTGAGTTGATGCAATGGAACATTGACGAACCCACCATTCGCTTTAAAGCCCTGGCCGGAACGGTTGAAAGTAAGGCTGTATTCGAATCGAGCGATTATTTCAGAGAAGGAAGGTTTATTGAAATTCAAGGCATTGATGCCGAAAGTCCGTTGAGGGTATTGCGCAGATTGGCTGATAAATTGGGACGCGATGAATTCAGCTTTCAGGAAATAGTAAATTGGTACCGAATGGATCAAACCCAGGTACAGCTTGTTTTGTACCGTTTGTCGTATATGGGATTTATACTTTACGACGACGAAGCACAACAGATTACGCTTAAACCACGATTGCGCAAATACCTGCTTGCTGCTGCCGGCAAATCGGATTATGATGTAATACAATTGTTTTCCAATGTTTCGGGAAGCGATAACAATGCCGAGCTGAGCCTGCTGAATGGCGATTTGCGGATGTACGGGGTGGAAAGGATTTTTCTGAGTGACTCGCAAAACGTAATCATTTATCCTAAAAACCAACAGCTAACCGTACGTAAAAATCGGAATTTCGATTTTGCAGGACGGATCATGGCAGGGCGTTTTGAATTTTTCGGTAAAAAGTTCGAATTCGATTACGATAAATTCAAAATAAATCTCGAAAACGTTGATTCGCTAAGACTTAGGGTGGCCACGAACGAGCGCGATGAGTTTGGGAAAATTCAGCTTAAAAAAGTAAAAACAATTATCGAAAATGTAATTGGCGATTTGCTCATCGACCATCCCATAAACAAAAGCGGGGTGCGGCCTTTGGCGCAATATCCGATATTTAATTCGGCAAAAAATTCATATACCTACTACGACAGGGGCTCAATCCTAGGCGGCGTTTATAAACGGAGCAATTTCTACTTTCAGCTCGATCCGTATCAGGTAGATAGTTTGGATAACTTTTCAAACGAAGGACTCGTGTTCGACGGCACCTTTGTATCGGCCAACATATTCCCCGATCTGCGAGAGAAATTAAGGCTTCAGGAAGATTATTCGTTGGGTTTTAAACGTACCACTGAAGCCGAGGGCATGCCTATTTATCAAAGCAAAGGCACGTTTATAAATAAAATGCAGCTCAGCCATAAAGGGCTGCGTGGCGAGGGCGAAATTAAATACATAACCACCACTGCAAAATCGGAGGATTTTGTGTTTTACCCCGACTCGGTTAATGCATTTTGCAAGAGCATTGTAGTTAAGCCCGAAACACAGGGCAAAGTAGAGTATGCCGATGTTGAAGCCGCAGATGTAAAGCTGCACTGGGAACCTTATAAACCCAATAAATTTGAGTTTAAACAAACTACTCAGGCCATCTCGATGTACTCGGGCGAGTCTAAATTAAAAGGTAAAATTTCTATTGGTGAAGACGGAATGACCGGGGCCGGAACACTTGAATTTGCATCAGCCGAAATTGAATCAAAGCATTTCAGATTTAAAAAAGAGGATTTTAAATCAGATACTGCCTCTTTTGCATTTACCGCTCGCGATGCAGTGAAGGAGGACGGAAGCAAAGAAGTGGCCATTAAAACCGATAATGTGAAAGCCGATGTAAGTTTTAAAAACCGTATGGGCCAGTTTAAGTCCAATGCGGCCGACTCGTATATCGAATTTCCTGTGAACAAGTATATTGCCTATATGGACGAGCTGCGTTGGTATATGGATAAAGATGAAGTGGATATGAATTCATCGATGAATGAAATTGACCTTATTGGTTCACGGTTCGTTTCGGTACGTCCCGATCAGGACTCAATTACATTTGTGGCACCGCGCGCCAAATATGCCATGGCCGACCGTACCATTCGCACACAGGGCGTGAAGCTTATCCGCATTGCTGATGCTACTATATATCCCGATGGCGAAAAACTCGATGTGGAACGCAATGCCGTAATTACCACCTTGAAGAACTCAAAAATTAACGCCAACAACGATACGAAATATCATGATATTTATAACGCATCGGTTGATATTTTAAGCAAACATAAATACACCGCTTCGGGCGATTATGATTACGAAGATGCCACAGGCAAATTGCAAAAATTAACCTTTAATGCTATAGCACAAGACTCGGCTGGTAATACTACCGGAACGGCTAAAATTGAAGAGGCCTTGAATTTTACGTTGAGTCCCGATTTTGAATTCAAA
>JBILCR010000091.1:0-7192 GCA_044353055.1 Flavobacteriales bacterium | reverse complement strand
TACTTTGCCTTATTGTGCTCATTACTTTTGGGTTAAAAGCACAGAACATAAATATTCCCTTAGGCACTTGGCGCGACCATCTTCCCATGAACCAGGGAATTGCCATGGCCCAAACCGCCGAAAAGGTGTATGCCGCCGTCGATCGCGGATTAATCGTTCTAAGGAAATCAGACCTCAGCATCGAAGCCCTAACCAAAGCCGGTGGATTATCTGACATCAGCGTAACGGCCATTGGGTACCACCAACCCACGCATACCATTATAGTTGGCTATCGCAACGGGAATATCGACTTTATTAAAGACAGCGAAATATCCAATTTGAGTGATATTAAACGTACCAGTCTTATAGCTGGTGCAAAACAGATTTACACGATTAAATTCAAAGGCAATGACGCGTTTTTATGCACCAGCTTTGGGGTAGTGGTCATCGATATGGTACAGCGCGAAATAAAAGCCACATGGTATCCCACTGAAGTACAAACCGAAGTGCTTGATCTTGATTTTATGGGCGACAGTGTGGCCGTTGCCACCAATAGAGGGGCTTACATTGCAGCGGTTAACGACCCCGGCATTGTGTTCTACGGAAATTGGCAGATTCTCGGCTCTTTGGGAACCGACAACACGGTGCGCACCATTTGCAGCTTCGATAATGCATGGTACGCAACCCGATACATTCCTTTTGAGTCTAACCGCGATACCGTATTTAAAGTTCAGAATGGCATCAAAAACATTGAACTATCCGGAGGTACGTATCTAAAAATTAAAAACTCGGCCGAAAAACTATTTATCTGCGAAACCAATAGACTGGGCTATAGAGCAGCATCAGAAAGTACTTACACCTGGATTGACCAATACGATTTTTTTGTGATTCCTTACCCCATCGATGTAGAAGTTGACAATGTGGATAGCGATCGCTTTTGGATTGCCGATCAGGCATTGGGCTTGGCCTCGGTGTACCAATTCGATCAGCGCCCTTGGTTTACCCCCGAAGGCCCGTATTCTAAAAATGTATTTAGAATGACTTACGATCAAGGCCAGCTCTGGGCGGCAACAGGCGGTTACGATTTAAGCCATTCGCCACTCTATGTTATTGATGGCATTCTCAATAGAGACGGTGCCTTTTGGCGCTCGTTTCGTTTTCCGGTAGGAACTGATTTTATTCGTGATTTTATTTCGGTTGCTGTCGATCCTGCCGATTCAAAACATGTATTTGCAGCAACTTGGGGATACGGCGTATATGAACTCCAAGATGGCGCCATTGTTCAGCGCTTCGACACCACCAACAGCGCACTCGACGGCATATTCTCAAATTCGTCTGAAATTCGTGCTTCCACTGTAAAAATCGATAAAAACGCTAATTTATGGACGGTTGTGACTTCGGCCGAGCATCCTGTTGCCCTTCGTAAAGCAGACGGAACCTGGCGAAGCTATTCGTTTGGGCCCGCCATCGATGATCAATCAACAGGCGATATGCTGGTTGACACCTTAGGCAATAAATGGTTTGTACTTTCCGATCAGGGGCTGGTAGTTTTTTCGACCGATGAAAATGATGATTTGGTAAAATTCAAGCTAGTTAACGATCAGGTGGGCCGTGGCGCGCTTAACTCCAAGAGAGTACTCTCTTTTGCACAAGACCTTGAAGGGCTAATGTGGGTAGGAACCGATAAAGGAGTTAATGTGTTTTATAATCCCGATGCCATATTGCAGGATGATAATTTTAACTGGGATGCACAACAAATTATTGTCTCCCAGGGGGGATTTAATCAATATCTGCTAAACTCTGAGGAAGTAACTTCTATTGTAGTGGACGGCGCCAACCGCAAGTGGTTTGGCACGTCGAAAGCCGGAGTTTTTTGTGTTTCGCCCGATGGCACCGAACAGCTGTATCATTTCACATTCGAAAACAGTCCGCTACTGAGCAATACCGTTATTACCATGTGTATGGATTACCAAACGGGCGAATTGTACATCGGAACCGATCAGGGAATAAGCTCGTACCGCACCGATGCTACCCTAGGAGCCAAACGTTTTGATGGGGCTTATGCATTTCCCAATCCTGTTCGACCAGAATATAATGGGATGATTACAGTTACCGGTTTGGTGGCTGACTCAGAGGTTCGCATTACCGATGTTGAAGGCAATGTAGTGTTTAGCGACAGAGCCAATGGAGGCACTATAACGTGGGATGGACGCACCTATCAAGGTGTACGGGCCGCTTCGGGCGTTTATTTGGTATTTGCCAGCAACGATGATGGCAGTCAATCGGTTGTTACGAAGATACTTTTTGTGAATTAATGGTTCAGGCCGATATTGCCTTAATTCTGCAGTGCATTAAACAGGGCGACAGCTCGGCCGTGGTGCGCATGTTCACTCAAAAAAACGGTTTGCTTAGTTTTTTAATAAAAGGTGTTTACAAAAAACAGCATTCAAAAGCAGCCTTAGTACAACCTATGCAATTTGTGCATCTAAATTACCGAATGCACGAATCAAAAGAACTTTTGTTTGCCTCCGAATTAAAGGCACATCGGGTTTTTCAGTGGATCCCATTTTCGCCGATTAAACTGGCACAGCTCAATTTTTTAGCCGAATTGCTTTTAAAAACCTTAAAGCCGGGTGTAGACGATGTTCCGCTGTTTGATCATATTGGCGAGGAACTATCAGGCTTAGACACTAAGGAGGAAGCCCCCAATTTTCACCTTCGCTTCTTAATTGGTTATGCGGCGCATTTAGGTATTGGTATTACCTTTAATTACAGCAGCGAAAATCGATTTTTCTCATACGAAAGTGGCAGTTTCTCATCCGTTCGAACCAGCGTTGCTGACGAATTTATTTCCCTAGGCCTGGCCACATTGGTACAAACAGAAGTTCCTCTGAATCTTCCTTCCAACCGCTTACAGCGCAATGAAATTTTAAATTTATTACTCGATTACTTCAGGTATCACTATCCCTCGCTCACTGCATTTAAAAGCCCTGAGGTGTTATCGGCCATTTTTACTTAAAGCACAGATTACAGCATTTAAAATATTACCATTGCATGTTTTATCTGTAGGTTCTACTTAAGCAGGCATTCTATATCTTTGCCCTATGCCCATTGATCAGCCCGAAGAGGAAGCAACCGCTTCCGAAATGTCATTTCTCGACCATCTTGAGGCGCTGCGTTGGCATCTCATTCGCTCGGTTTTAGCCGTAGTATTATTTGGTTCGCTCGCTTTTATTTTCTCCGATATCGTATTCGACAGCGTTATTCTCGCTCCCAAATACGATTCATTTATAACCTACCGCTTTTTTTGCTGGCTCTCACAGGTTATTTTTTCTGATGCCAGCATTTGTATGAATAATTTGAATTTCGAATTAATCAGTACCCAAATGTCAGGGCAGTTTACAACGCATCTTACGGTAGCTTTTGCTACAGGCATTGTTTTGGCTTTCCCTTATCTACTCTGGGAGATATGGCGGTTTGTGAAACCGGCACTGTATCCGCGCGAACAAAAGATGGCCAATGGGATGGTGTTTTGGGGTTCGTTCCTTTTTGCATTGGGCATTTCGTTCGGCTATTTTGTAATAACTCCCCTTAGTGTTTATTTTTTTGGTAATTATCAAGTATCGGGCCTGGTGGCCAATCAAATTGCGGTAACGAGTTTTATTTCAACCGTTGTAACCACCACATTTGGAACGGGTATCGTTTTTGAGCTTCCTATACTTATTTATTTTCTCGCAAAAATTGGAGTGGTTACGCCCGAGTTTCTAAAAAGTGCCCGTAAAATTTCATACATAGTTATTTTAATTGTGGCTGCAATCATTACACCTCCCGATGTTACCAGTCAGATTATTGTTTCGATTCCACTATTTCTCCTGTATGAAGCGGGTATTTACATTGCTCGGAGAGTACAAAAAAATGAAGAGACGGATGGGAAAATGCTTAAATAATATAATACCTTTGTGCCATACAACAACACTATGTCACTGATGGTTTTTTTACGTATTGGCGTTCCAGAAGGACTGTTAATCTTAGCAGGTATTCTATTATTATTCGGGGGTAAAAAGCTACCTCAGCTTATGAAAGGATTGGGCCAAGGCATCAGAGAATTTAAAGATGCCAAAGACGGCAAACCCAACGACGAATTGCCCGAAAAGAAGGACTGATTTTTATGTTTCAGACAATCGCGCAAACCCGTCTGGCATTGGCTAACGGAACAACTTCTGCCGTTGAGCTTACGCGGCATTATTTGAATCAAATAGCCCAGAGAGCCAATTTAAACGCATTTTTGGAGGTTTTTGAAGATGAGGCGCTTACCCGTGCTGCTGAAATTGATTTACGTATAAAGAACGGTACTGCCGGCCCGCTAGCCGGAGTAGTGGTTGGAATTAAGGATGTGCTTTGCTACAAAGGCCATAAGGTATCGGCTTCGAGCCGCATACTTGAAGGTTTTGAATCGTTATATACCGCTACTGCTGTACAGCGTTTGCTCGATGCCGATGCAATTATCATTGGCCGTTTAAATTGCGATGAGTTTGCTATGGGCAGTTCCAATGAAAATTCGGCCTTTGGCGCTGTGCACCACTCCTTAGATTACAGTAAAGCTCCTGGTGGTTCCTCAGGAGGATCTGCCGTTGCGGTGGCTGCAGGCCTATGTTTGGTTGCCCTGGGCACCGACACCGGTGGTTCTATAAGACAGCCCGCCTCATTGTGCGGCATCACCGGCATGAAACCTACTTACGGCACCGTATCGCGCTGGGGCTGCATTGCATATGCCTCTTCATTCGATCAAATTGGCCCCATGGCCAATACCGTTGAGGATTGTGCACGCATTTTAGAGATTATTGCCGGCCCCGATGAATATGACGCTACCTTGCGGCAAAACGCAATTCCCCCATATTCAGAAAAGTTAAAGCATGAAGGTACAACCCGTATCGCCTACTTTAAACAATATGTTGATAGTCCGGGGCTTGATCCCGAAATTCGGATGTATTTAATCAATCTGATCGAAAAACTACGTACCGATGGCCATACGGTTGAAGCCGTTGATTTTCCTTATCTCGACTACGTAATTCCTACTTATTATGTGTTGACTACGGCCGAAGCTTCATCAAACCTCTCTCGTTACGATGGTGTGCATTTTGGCTACCGAAGCGCAAATGCAGAAAGTCTTGAACAAACCTACAAACGCTCACGCACCGAAGGCTTTGGTCCTGAAGTAAAACGAAGAATAATGCTGGGTACCTTTGTTCTGAGTTCGGGATATTACGATGCCTATTACAGCAAGGCACAGAAAGTACGTAGGAAGTTGCTTGATTATTCCACTAAGATCTTTGAGGAATACGCTTATATTCTCATACCAAGCACGCCGGGAACAGCATTCCCTCTGGGCGGTAAATCAAAAGACCCTATACAAATGTATCTGGAGGATATTTATACGGTACATGCCAATCTCTGCGGATTGCCGGCCATATCCATTCCTGCCACAACGCATTCAAACGGATTGCCTTTTGGGGTTCAACTTTTAGCTAATACGACTAAAGACGCTGATTTGATGGCATTTGCCCATCGTTTGCAGTGCGATTATATTTAACACGCTTTTTTGTCAACAAACAAGTGTTAAATTCCAACTCAAATTAGGGGTTTTTTAAGCATTTTTCTGTTTAGGTTTGATTTCGGGAAATAATTAGTAATTCACATACGAATTATTAGAAATATCCGTTAATCAGCGCATGAAGATTTTAGCTGTTTGGGTTTTGATATTTACGCTCAATGTGGCGGGGGGAGCGCTGTTTGGACAAAAGAACGGAGGGGGTTCGGTACGCGATACCAGTTTAAAACTTAGAGGCGATGATCCTATTGCCGCCGCATTGGATTCGCTAACTTTTCTAAAGCTTTTCGAATCGGGTGGAAGGTTAACGCCTGAGCTCCGCAAAGGCCCCACAGAAGGCATGACTGCCGACTCAGTTCCTGTTTACGACAATGCGGTTATAGAAGAACGGATTAACAAGCTCGACGAACAATCGCCCTTTAAATTGGTGTATAACAATGAAGTTATGGCCTACATTAACATGTATGCCGTACGCAAGCGGGGCCAGGTTTCGAAAATGCTAGGTCTTGCCGAGCTATATTTCCCTATGTTTGAAGAGGCGCTGGCTCGCCACAAAATGCCTCTAGAATTAAAGCATCTAGCAATTATTGAGTCGGCACTTAATCCTGCGGCACGCTCGCGTGTTGGTGCACAAGGCCTTTGGCAGTTTATGTACGGCACAGGTAAAATGTTTAATCTGGAGGTTAACAGCTATATCGATGAGCGCTGTGATCCGATTAAATCAACAGAGGCGGCATGCCAATACATGAAATATCTGTATTCGATCTATAAAGATTGGTCTCTTGTTTTAGCAGCTTATAATAGCGGACCCGGAAATGTAAACAAGGCCATTCGTCGCTCAGGTGGAAAAACCGATTATTGGGATTTAAGACCATTTCTCCCAAAAGAAACCGCAGGATATGTCCCGGCATTTATTGCAGCAACCTATGTAATGTCGTATGCCAAAGAACATAACTTGCATCCCACTATGCCCAAGGCGGTATACAGCAATGTAGATACACTACACGTTCGAAAAAAACTTCAATTCAACCAGCTCTCCAAAGTATTGGATATGCCTGTTGAAGATATTGAGTTTTTAAATCCCACCTACCTGCTTGGGGTAGTTCCGCAAACCGACCAGCATCATGTACTTACGTTGCCCAAGGATAAAATCCCCTCATTTATAAATAATGAGGATATAATTTATACGTACGTTCCTCCAAAGAAGGAAGAAACTAAAAAAGATACCGCCTCAACATCCAATAACACCAATCCGGCGGCAGCAGCGGTGAAAACCCATGTTGTAAAATCGGGCGAGAGCATCACCACTATTGCCCGACGTTATGGCATCACGGTGGCCGATATAAAAAAATGGAATCGACTTTCTTCTAATAAATTAAAACGAGGACAGCGCATTAAGGTTTCTGCTCCGTATAAAGAAAAGGTAGATAAGGTAACCGCTCAATCAAACGCTTCTACAAAAGAAAAATCAGAAACAGCAGTAGAGGTTAAAGAAGAAGTGTCGCCTGCACCTACGCCAGAAAAAAAGACTACCCCCACTCCAAAGCCGGCAAAAAACTATTCGATATACAAAGTTCGTCGCGGTGATTCACTTTGGAAAATTGC
>JBILCR010000090.1:0-7210 GCA_044353055.1 Flavobacteriales bacterium | reverse complement strand
TTTATCGATGAAATAAAAGTAGAACTAAGAGATATGATAGGTTCGAGCAGCTGGATTTCGAATTCGGAATACCCACCAATTTTGTTGGCGATTCCAAGCATTCCTACAAGTGTGTTGTTTTTATCGTGTATGGGCAATCCAAGATAATGATTCAGAGGAGGATGTCCTTTAGGCAATCCTCCTCTTTTTGTATCGTTGGCAGGATCATTTGAAATGACAGTTTCACCCGTTTTTATGGTATGGCCAAATAGGGTATTTAGATTAGTAAACTCCATCCCAACCTGTTCATATTTTTTATACAGGGCTTGTGTTTCCTGGTCCCACGAAATATCTGTTATTGCATAGGTTTTTAAATACGGGAGCTGGTTTCGATGAAGGATTTCGCCAATAAAACCGTATTCGCTTCCTGTAATATGAAGCATTTTACTGAGTATTTTCTTAAACAAGGATCTTTTATTGCTTTTGGGAGCTAAAAATTCGTTGTTTATTTCAGATAATGCTAATAGGAGATTTTGAGTGGATTCAAATTCTTTATTTCGACGTGTTGATTTCAGGAATTCAGAAACTGAGTCGGCCAAAGCCTCAATTGAATCAATTTCAGTATCGCTAAGGAGTATATCTTTTTCATTTACAATCAATAAAAAATAATCACTATCGGCTATAGGGAAAGTGGATATTTCTCTACCTGTAACGGTATGGTTTAAGTAAGAAAATTCAGGAGCGCCGATGATTGCTGGCTTTTTACCCATTCGAAGGTCTTCTGCGCTTGCTTCAAATACTTTTTTTAAATGTTTGTTTATTTGGTCGTCCCATGGGTGTGAAAGGAAAAAACAACTACTTTTTGTTTGGTTTGTTTTTTTGATGATAAAAACGTTCGAAAAGGCATATGTAGCCTTCAAATGCTTAATAATGTTGTTAAAAAATACCAGTGCCAGTTCGTCCAGTTCCAGTTTTCCTGCAACTGATTTGTTTTTTTGATCCATACTAAAAATATTTTAACATGAAACAAAAGTAGGTAATGGGTTGAATATTTAAACATAAAACAAAATAAATAGAAACATTGTGTAAGAAAATCGTTACTTTACGCCTATGTTAAGTAAAAATAGTAAACCTCTGGTTGAGATAACGACTATCGGTGCAATTGTTGTCGCAGCGCTTGAATACTCATTCTTATTATTTCAAAACTTAAAAAGCCAAAAGGGGCAAATCTGACCGATTCGTATACTTGCCTTGTTACGATTTTCAATTTCACCAGCATATTATCGCAGTCTGATAGCGATGCCTTTTAAAACACACAAAGGGTTATCATAACATTTAATGCAAGGCTTGGCGTTTTGTAAAATCATTAGTTTACGGAATAATCGAGACAAAATTACCCGCACAGCCTGTCCGATTTTGGGGAAATCTCTCGCAGTAGTAAACGGCTTGCGAAAAGGCAAAACCCTTTTAAAATAAAGGCAACGATAAAGAAATAAATATAGTTAGACATAACCTCTTGCATCGACTTTTCGATCCCAATACATCGACAAAAAATATCACAACAATTAAACTGCCTAAATCCATCGAAGATTTTAACTTAGCACTCCATTTTACAGCCTTATGCGCAATACATTTCTTTTTTTACTGCTAACATCTTGTTCTCTACAGCTTTTTGCACAAGCCTCTAAAAAACAATTAAGCCTTCAAGAAATTTGGGCCTCACGCACTTTTGCACCGGCATTTGTGCAGGGTGGACAAAGCATGAGCGATGGCAAACATTATACAGCTCTCGAAGCCAGCGAAGGTGGTGGACTAGCGCTTGTTAAGTACGCCTACTCATCAGGCGAAAAAGTTGGTGTTATCTGGAATTCGAACGACTACAACATCGATGGAAAACCATTGGAAATAGACGCATACACCTTTTCGGCCGACGAAACGAAATTGCTGGTGCCTACCGAAACCGAACCGCTATACCGTTATTCGAGTCGCTCGCATTTTGTGGTGATCGATCTAAATACAAAAACGGCAACATACCTTAGTAAGGAAGGCGCGAAACAGGCGTATGCTACTTTTTCGCCCGATGGAAAAAAAGTAGCATTTGTGCGCGATAACAATTTGTTCGTCAAGTTCCTCGATGCCAATCGCGAAATTGCGGTTACCACTGATGGAAAGTGGAATGAAGTAATCAATGGCGCAGGCGACTGGGTGTATGAAGAAGAATTTGCTCTAAAAGAAGCTTATTTCTGGTCGCCCGACAGCCGCAAACTCGGGTTTTTACGTTTTGACGAAGGCCACGTGAAAGAATTCAATATGGCAACCTACGGTAATTTGTATCCTGGCGAATACCGCTACAAATATCCTAAAGCAGGTGAGGAGAATGCAAAAGTTACTGCATATGTTTTCGATACAGAATCTAAAAATAATGTAAAGGTACAGACCGGCGACGATCAGGAAATCTACCTGCCACGCATGACCTGGAACCACGATGGCAGCAAGGTGTGCGTTACCCGCATGAACCGTCTCCAAAATCACCTTGAATTGCTCCTAGCCGACCCTTCAACAGGCGCTGTTTCGGTTTTACTTGAAGAAAAAAGCAAAACCTATATCGATATTCACGACAATCTGAAATTTCTCAGCAACGGTAAACAGTTTCTTTGGACCAGCGAACGGGATGGATTTAATAGGGCTTATTTATACGACATAGGCGGGAAGAAATCAACAGCAATTTCTTTAGCAGGTAACGATATTACGGCAATTTATGGGTATGATGAGAAAAACGCGCGCCTTTGGTACCAGGCCGCCTGGCCCAATCCGATGTCGCGTACTGTTTTTTCGGCAACAACAAAAGGATCTAAGCCGCTTATCAAAGTATCGGGTCATCAGGATGCAGAATTTAGTGCCGATTTCAGCTATGCGCTTATAACGCTTAGTTCGGCTTCAAAACCTTTGTCGTTTGAATTGTATTCGAGCAATGGCAAGCTTGTACGCGTGCTCGAACAAAACATTGAACTGAAGGATAAATTAAACGAATATGCGTTATCAACAAAGGAATTCTTCCGTATTCCAAACGGTAATGGAGATTCGCTCAACGCTTGGATGATTAAGCCACCTGATTTTAATCCCAGCAAAAAATATCCGGTTTTCATGACGGTTTATGGAGGCCCAGGTCACAATACTGTTGAAGATCAATGGGAAGGCGCCAATTATTTGTGGCATAATTTGTTGGCGCAGAAAGGCTATATTGTGGTTTCGGTAGACAATCGCGGAACACAGTTTCGGGGCGAAGCCTTTAAAAAATCCACTTATATGCAGTTAGGCCTTTACGAAACCGAAGATCAGATCGCAGCCGCAAAATATTTAGGAAGCCTTGGCTATATTGATGCCTCACGTATTGGTATACAGGGTTGGAGTTATGGCGGGTACATGAGTTCTTTGTGCATTACCAAAGGAGCCGATTTGTTTAAAATGGCTATTGCTGTGGCTCCGGTTACTAACTGGCGCTATTATGATTCTATTTATACCGAACGTTTTATGCAATTACCGCAAGACAATGCAGCGGGATATGACGATAATTCACCGATAAATCATGTAGCTCGATTAAGAGGAAAATACCTGCTCATACATGGAACGGCCGACGATAACGTGCATTTTCAAAATTCTGTTGAAATGGTTAATGCCCTTGTTAAAGCCAATAAACAGTTCGATTTGTTTTTTTATCCCGATAAAAATCATGGCATTTATGGGGGAAACACACGCCTGCATTTATACACTATGATGACGGATTATATCTTGAAAAATCTATAATTCAGAAGTTTAGTTGTTAATTTTACGCATTAAAAGTAATTTTTACATTAAAAAAAAGTATTTTTACCCTCCACTATAAAATTTTATATTGTGAAAACCCAAATTTTTACCCGCATATCTAGAGCTTTTTTGTTCGCTCTTGCGCTAATGATTTCGGTAAATTCATTCGGGCAAATTCCCTGCAACCTGATACAAAGCCCTAATTATCTTGATCCATGGGGTGGTGAGGTGTGCTTCGACGATTGGCCGCCCGCAGGAGAGTTTGAAGTTAATATTCCGTTTACTTTTTGTTTCTATAATCAAACGTTTAACTCGTTTTTTATCAATAATAACGGCAATATTACTTTTGATCAAGGCTACAACACGTTTACAGCTGCTGGGTTTCCCAGTGCTGCGGTTCCGCCCATGATTGCTCCATTTTGGGGTGATGTGGATACCGGCGATCCGGGCAACTGCCTCGGACAGGTTCGCTACGAAGTATTTCCCGATCACGCCGTTGTTTATTGGGATAATGTAGGGGTATTCCCAGGTACCGATCCTAATCAGAGAAATAGCTTTCAAGTAGTAATTTCAGACGGTACCTCAAGCGTTCTTCCGCCAAATTGTAATGTTGGGTTTATTTACGGCGATATGCAGTGGACAACTGGTACCGCTTCTGGTGGAACAAATGGCTTTGGCGGCACGCCTGCCAATGTTGGTGCCAACCGAGGCGATGGTGTGGGCTACATTCAGCTGGGTCGTTTTGATGCCGATAACAATACCTATGATGGACCATTTGGTAACAACGATGGAGTAAATTTCCTCGATGATGCTGTGTTCTTCTTCAATACGTGCATACCGCCAGGCGGTGGAAACAACATCCCACCTTTTGCGGCGTTTTCGGGAGTTAATTCTAACCTTTCTATTTGCGATCCTATTGTAATTTGTTCGGGTGCAGCGCGCGATATCGAGTTTGACTTTTTTCCTGTCGAACAAAATCAAACGATTAACGCGGTGATGAATCCATCGGCAACGCCCGGGTTAGTTTTAAATCCCACTATTACTCCAGGGGCAATTTGTCACGTGGTGGCAGAGGTTGATGCTCAGGCAACTCCGCCTGGAACATATACCGTTTCGTTCACCGCTACCGATAATGGTACTCCCGCTGCATCCTATACTTTTGAGTTTGATGTTATTGTGGAACCTCCTACCATTTTAACTGCTATTTCGGGTCCAAACGAATTGTGTGCTGGCGATGTTGGAGACCTTTTTATAGCAGATAGTGCATTGTATGCTTCTGTTTATTGGTCGCCTGTTAACAATCAAGACTATTTGCTTGGAGTAACAGCGGCGGGTACTTATCAGGCCGTAGTAATTGATGTCAATAATAATTGTGGCATTGCCAATTATACGGTACAGGTTAATCCTAACCCTTCGCCAATTATTGACGGAGAATCTATTGTATGTGTTTCTGATCCATTTGCAACGGCAGAAATCTACACTACACAACAATATACATCATACACTTGGATGAACGGTGGATTCCCTATACAACCGGGAGCCGGCGATACCGTTAACGTAAGCAGTGGCGATTATACTGTTGAAGTTGTGGATGGCAATGGATGTAGTGCTGTGTCGCCTTCGTTTACAGTTACACCCACCTTGTTTTTTCTGCCCAGTATCCTTGGAAATACAGTAACGTGTTACGATGTTCCTACCACTTTATCGGCCGATAACGTATATGCCTCTTATAGTTGGTCTGATCTGTCTACCAATCCTTCTACCGAAGTTTCGCAACAACCTTTTATTGAAGTGCTTGATGGGTATTATTCTTTAGTGGTGACCAATGCTTCGGGCTGCACAGGTACCGATGTAATTACGGTAGCCAATGTAGTACCCGTGGCCAATGCCGGTACTGATTTGGTGTTATGCTCAAATGTTCCTGCCCAATTGGGTGCTCCTGCAGTAACTAATTACACTTACGAATGGACGCCTGCAGAAATCCTATCGGATCCTGTCGCAGCAAATCCTGTAAGTCTCCTTTCCAATTTTTCTTTGGAACCCTACACACGTCAGTTTTTTTTAGTGGCCAACAATAATGGCTGCGAAGCATTCGACACGGTTAATGTTACTGTAAATCCACAGCCTAGTGCCACGTTTAACGTACCGGATGCTCAATGCTATTTAAATAATTCTTTCGATTTTGAAGCGGGCGGTCAATTTACTCCGGCGGCACAAATATTTTGGGATTTTGGTCCTTCTGCCAATCCTCCTGCTTCAGGCGATTTAGCTCCACAAGATGTTGTTTTTCAGGCTACCGGTTCGCAAAATGTAACGCTAACCGTGGTTGAAAATGGTTGTAGCAGTTTTCCATTTACTTTGCCAGTAATGGTTAGATCTATGCCGGTTGCCAATTTTCAATTAGACGATTATCAGGATTGTGCGCCCTTTAGGGTACAGTTTATAAACACTAGCACATCGCTAGAGCCTATTCGCGAAACACTATGGAATTTTGGTGAAGGAAATACTTCAACAATCGAAAATCCCATGCATCAATACGACAATCCCGGCTCCTATTCGGTTTCGCTTCGAGTAGTTACCGAGTATGGTTGCAGCAATGAATTTTTTATTCCTAACCTAATTACGGCATTTCCTCCTGCTGTTTCTGGATTTGGTTTGTCTTCTGAAACGGTATTTATGACCGACCCCGTAGTTGCTTTAAGCGATAAATCAATTAATGCAAGCGAGATAGTATACACCACGTCTGAGTCTGATTCGCTCTACTTCAGAAATGGGGAATATGCATTTGCTGATACCGGAACCTATGCCATTACTCAGATTGCTCGTAATTCTTTCGGATGTGTGGATTCAACCGTTAGAAGAGTATTAGTTCAAAACGGATACAGCTATTTTATTCCCAATTCTTTTTCCCCCAACGGAGATGGGTTAAATGACTTTTTCACAGCTTATGGAAACGACGTTAAAACGTTTGCCATGGAGGTATTTAATCGTTGGGGCCAAGTAATTTATTCTTCAAAAGATATTGAAAGTGGCTGGGACGGCAAAACGAGTTTTGATGGAAAATTTATTTTACCGGGAATTTACATGTATCAAATGAACATAGAGAATTTGCAGGGCGAACTGCAAACGATTAAAGGGCATGTTCAGGTAATACATTAAGCTTCAAAGAATCTTTTGAGGCTAATTCTAGTTAAATCAAAATTTCTCCATTCATAGTTTCTGGAATTTCAATTCCCATTATAAATAGAATGGTTGGCGCAATATCAGCTAGTTTGCCGCTCCGAACCTGTTTTACATTCGCATCCAAAATGACCACCGGCACCGGGTTCGTTGTATGCGCCGTATTGGGACTACCATCTGTATTCAAAACAAAATCGGCATTGCCGTGATCGGCAATAATAATTACGCTATAGTGAAACTGGCTTAA
>JBILCR010000089.1:0-7225 GCA_044353055.1 Flavobacteriales bacterium | reverse complement strand
TCTCGAAAATTCGGAGTATTTTCTGAGTTCTTTTTGTAATTTCTCTATCTTTTTTAGGGTCGATAATTTCATAACCCCATTTTTCTTTTTCGTATCGATAGTAATTTCAAATGGCATAACGCCATGAAAATGGTGTTCGAAAAATTTCAAATCCACCATAATTTTATCTGAGTCAGGTATGTCGTCTGTAAAATTACCCGTGGTTTTCATTTTGGTAATCCCCCAAATACTTACTACAATCAATATAACACTGATGGTGTATATCAAAGGCCTAAACCGATCCACCAGCATTTTTTGCAGATCAATTACCTTTTGCATTCGGATATTGTCCAAATGCTTAATTTGACGTGCTTTAGGTGGCTTATTAAACGAATAGAATATCGGTAAAACCGTGATGCTCAATACAAAAACTTGCATCACATTGATGGATGAAAGAATGCCGAATTGTTTTAAAAGCGCGCTATCTACAAAGGCAAACGTTACAAATCCTAATGCTGTGTTGAAATTAGTTAAAAAGGTGGCATTCCCGATGCGTTGAACCACTCGGCTTATGGCCTTAATTTTATTGCCGTGTCCTTTGTATTCGCGATGAAAATTATTGGTAAGGAAAATACAATTGGGTATACCAATAATAACAATTAGGGGTGGAATTAATGCCGTAAGTATGGTGATCTTATATCCCAGCATTACTAAGGTTCCAACACACCAAATAACGCTGATAACTACAACCAGCATGGGATAGATAATGGCCCTTATCGATTTGAAAAACAGGTATAGCACTGCTGCGGTAACCAACAACGACATCCACAGAAACATTACCAGTTCATCGCGCAGTTTTATCGAATTTAACGTACGTATATAGGGCAGTCCCGAATAATGTACGGTAATATTATGTTTCTTTCCAAAGGCATCGCCTATCTGGGTAATATGCTCAATAAGTTCTTTGCGGTCCTTACGGTCGATGCTCTTTTGGTCTAGCGTTACCAGCATGGTGGTAGCAAAGCGCCCTTTTTGGGAAGGCACAATCAACAGCTCACGATAAAAAGGCAGCGCTAGTATTTTTTCTTTAAGGCTATCCAATGCCGCTTGTTGTGTAATGTCGCCTGAAATGAGCGGCCGAATATCGAATTTTTCGAGCGAATCGTTTCTGTTTAAAGTGTATAGGCTGCCAACCGATAAAATACTTTTAACGGCATCAATTTTCTTTAGGTCCTGCTCGGTCTTAAGCCAATCTTTAAATACATCAAGTTTGAAAAGACTGTCGGACTCGAAGCCTAAAACCATGATATTGGCGTCCTCTCCAAATTGCCTATTAAATTTTAGGTATGCCTGATATTCGGGATCGTCGAAAGGCAGAATCTGCGCCATGGTGTAGGTCATTTCTGCCTTTGAGGCATAATAACCCATAACGCAGGTAATGGCACCAATAACCAGTATAATTTGCAGCCTGAAGCGCAGAATCCAATGTGCTATATTGCTCCAGATCATTGTTGTTTTGCGCTAGAATTTTAACTGAATACGTAACACGATAAAGAGCCCGATGATTGATTAAGGTTTAAAAACATCCTTAAAGTTTGATTTCTTCTTCATTCTTATTCAGAAAATGATACTCCAGCACATGGAAAGAAGATACGGCTTTAACTTTTATCCAGGTTTTGTAACGCATAAACCAGCGCATTTGCATAGAAGGCAATCCTCTTTTTATAAAGGCTGCGAGCATGGGGCTTACCCAAATTTGCAGTCCCGACTGATTCTGTTCTTTACACAGATAGCGTAAATTGTTTTCAATTTCGTCGGTAATCAACATGCTAGGCTGAATTTCTCCAGTGCCGTTACAGGACGGACATTTTTCAAGGGTTTCGATGACCAATTCCGGACGAACGCGCTGACGTGTAATTTGAATGAGTCCGAATTTACTGGGCGGAAGTATAGTGTGTTTTGCCCGATCGTGCGACATGCACTCTTTAAGCTTATCGAAGAGCACTTTACGATTGTTAGGCGAATGCATATCGATAAAATCAATCACAATAATGCCGCCCATATCGCGCAGTCGTAATTGCCTGCTTATTTCATTTGCTGCTTCAAGGTTTGTTTCAAGCGCGTTTGTTTCTTGGTCATTATCCGAACGCGTACGGTGCCCGCTATTTACGTCAATAACGTGCATTGCCTCCGTATGCTGAATAATCAAATATGCACCACTTTTAAGAGAAACATTTTGTCCAAATGCTGCCTTTATCTGCCGTTCGATGGCAAAATGCTCGAATACGCTTTCTTTCCCCTTATAAAGCTTCACAATTTTTTCTTTTTCTGGGGCAATGTGGGCAATGTAGGATTTTACTTCCTGATATATGCCGGCATCATCAACGGTAATGCTCTGAAAGGTGTCGTTTAGTACATCTCTTAAGAGCGCAGAGGTGCGCTTAATTTCGCCGAGTACTTTTGCTTTGGGTTGTGCCGTATTTAGGTTTTCAACCAATTGTTCCCAACGCTGAACTAACTCATTAAGGTCCTGATCAAGCTCGGCTACTTTTTTATTCGCCGCTACGGTGCGAATAATAACGCCAAATCCGGGAGGTCGAATACTTTGAATGAGCCGTTTTAAGCGGTTTTTTTCTTCATTCTCCTTAATTTTTTGTGATACTGAAATTTTATCAGAGAATGGTACCAATACCAAGAAACGGCCTGCAAGAGATAGCTCCGAACTAATTCTTGGACCTTTAGTGGAAATCGGCTCTTTGGCAATTTGAACTAAAATCTGTCCGTTTTGATGCAATACCGAACCAATTTTGCCGTCTTTTGGAATGTCGGCTTCAGTAGTAAAATTGGCCAGTGAAGCTCCTTCTGACTTACCCGAAACAACTTGCTGAATAAATTTTTGCAGGGATTTAACCTGAGGGCCTAAATCGAGATAGTGTAGGAAGGCATCTTTTTCGTATCCTACATCTACAAAAGCTGCATTTAAACCGGGCATAATCTTCCTGATCCGGCCAAGGTAAATATCTCCAACAGCAAAACTATTGTTGCTTTTTTCCCTGTTAAGGTCGGTGAGTCTGCGGTCTTCCAACTGAGCAATAACAATCTCATTGCCCTTGGATGTAATCACAAGTTCTTTATTCATCTTACGGAATGTTGGGTGATTTAATAGTTTCTAGCGTTTCTCTAAGAAACAAAAGAGCGACAAAACCCGCTATCCGTGAATGGGCAGCCTATCCAAAAGCGGGCAGGGCCCGATTCGGGATTACTTCTTCTTGTGACGATTCTTGCGCAGACGTTTTTTGCGCTTGTGAGTGGCCATTTTATGGCGCTTTCTTTTTTTTCCGCTTGGCATGATGACAATAGGTTAAGGTTTTTTACTGGAAATTATATTTTGTTTGCGTCGTCCAATTTCGGCGGTTAATGCCGAATCTTTCGATGCCTTTAAAATTTGATCTAAAACTGAAAGCGCTTCATCTGTTTTGCCATCCATTTGGTACGCTTCGGCCAAATATAATCCGGCTTCGGGCAGATCCGGTCTTAGGCGCATAACGGTTTGGAACCGCTTAACCGCTTTGTCGAACTGTCCGCTTTTCATGGAGAAAAAGCCAAGACTTATTTGAGCATCAAGATTGTTTGAATCTTTAGCAACAGCTTCACGCAGAAGAGCAATACCTTTCATAGGTTCGGCAGATCCTTCAACATAAGCTACACCCAGTTGCGTTTTAACTGCGTCGTCGTTGGGGAGTTTTTCCTGCGCTTTCTCGAGACATGCGATGGCACGGCTCAGCAATCCACTTTTATCGTTTCCTTCAAAAAAGTTGGAAATTGCTAAAAATCGGATGCCTGCGTTTTTCCAAGAAGGACCGTCATCAATGAGCTCTGCTTTTTGCAAAGCATATTCGGCCGAAATGCCGGGGCGCATTTGACGATCCCAGATGAACACTAAAGAATCGAGCCATGTACTGGCATCGTTACCTTTATTTTCTTTCAGTTTATTTTCAAAGAACGTTACACGGGCTAATATTTCTGCCGGTGTTTGCTTTTTAATCGCTTCTAGCTGGTTTTTAAACGTTTCAGATGAAGCTACTGAGGCAGAGCTTTTAGTTTCGGACTCAGTGTTTGATGAACGCGGTAAGAAGATAATTGCGGCACCTACCAACAGGCATGACGCTGCAATTAAAATTTGCCGTGTTTTCATTCGTTATTATGCTTTTACAGATTTCTTAACTTTTTCGCTAAACGATTTAGCCGGTTTAAATGCAGGAATAAAATGTTCAGGTATAAGTATAGTGGTTTTCTTTGAAATGTTACGCCCTTTTTTAGCGGCACGTTTCTTTACAATGAAGCTTCCGAATCCACGTAAATAAACGTTTTTACCTTGAGTGATATTCGATTTAACACTTTTCATAAAGGCTTCAACAGTAGCCTGTACGGTAACTTTTTCAATTCCTGTTTTATCGGAAATTTCTGCAACAATTTCAGCTTTAGTCATAGCTTTGAATTTTTATGGATTGATTTATTTGTTAATCTGATGGTTAACGTTTTTTCAAACGGGCTGCAAAGATATTATGATTTGGCAATAATGAAAAATAAATAAGAAAAAATTCTGTGTCCCTACGGAATATGGCAACCCCGAGGTGTTTATAGGCTTAAGTGATGCCTGCTGATGCACACAGATTCTATCTGCAAGACCCATTATTGATTGAGAATGCTGCCCATTCCATCAAAAACACGGTTTGTTTATATTTTTGTGCTCATGGTAGATTTGGAGAATGAAACACACACAAGCCCCATAACCGAGGCCATTTTAAGCTGGTACCACCAATCGAGAAGAGATTTGCCCTGGCGCAGGTCGAATGATCCTTATAAAATTTGGTTATCCGAAATAATTTTACAGCAAACGCGGGTGGATCAGGGGACACCTTACTACTATAAATTCATAGAAAGATTCCCTTCGATACACGATATGGCAAAAGCCAGCGAAGATGAAATAATGCTATTATGGCAAGGTTTGGGGTATTATGCGCGTGCTCGAAATATGCATCGGGCTGCAAAACTAATCTCTAAAGATTGGGGCACATTCCCATCTGATTACGCAGCAATACGCGCCTTGCCTGGCGTGGGCGATTACACGTCTGCTGCCGTAGCATCTATTGCGTTTAACCTTCCATATGCAGCCATCGACGGTAATGTTAACAGGGTGCTTTCACGTATTTGGGGCCTAAGTCAAGCCGTTGATAGTGCTGAAGGCAAAACGATAATTACGCAGCTCAGCAATGAGCTTTTGGATAGAACACAGCCCGGTGCCTACAATCAGGCCATGATGGAGCTTGGGGCTCTGTGTTGTACGCCGCGCAATCCAAATTGCGCAGTGTGTCCGGTTGCAAGTTGGTGTTATGCACTAAAGCACAAACGCCAAACAGATTTTCCTATTAAAAAGAAGGCTAAGGAAGCACAAGTTCGCCACTTTAACTTTCTTATTTTTACCGATGGGGAGGGAAACACTTTATTGGAGAAGCGAAATAACCACGATATCTGGAAGGGGCTTTACCAGTTTCCGTTGATAGAAAGTGCCGTTGAAAGCTATCGCCTCGATATTCCCTCGAAAGGCCAACTTGTTAAGGTGTACGATGGAATCAACCACAAGCTAAGCCATAGGTTGCTTAAAGTAAAATTCTGGCATGTTCAGTTCGAAGGCGATTTTCCGAAAAATTTAATAGCCGATAAGCGAATCGCATTTACAGACTGGTCCATCTTTGCAATGCCTCGTGCCATAACCCGCTTCCTCGAGAAAAACGGGCCAAGCATAATGTTGACGATCGAATCGCATAAAGGGTATAAAAAACCTTAAGATCAAATTATTAGAGAATAAATTTTACTAATTACCGATTTGTAATTAATTTTCCGCCACAAAACATCAAAAAGCAAATGGGTATGAAGAAATTTGAAAAACAATCAATTACTCTGCATTTGGCCAATCAAATGGCCCTCGAAGCGGTAAAAGCTGCTGAGGCAATAGGTTTAAAAATTGCCGTAACGGTTGTGGATGAAAGCGGAGTTGAAAAAGCGTTTTTGCGAATGGATGGGGCACCCTTAATTGCGGTTGAAACATCTAAAAAGAAGGCTGTTTTGGCTGCTGGTTTTGGCATACCTACCGGTTCGGCCTGGTACAATTTCATAAAAGATGATGCGATTTTGATGAATGGTGCTTCACAGCTTCCGGGTTTTATTTTGCTTGGTGGGGGGTCTCCGGTTCAAATTGATGGTGCATTATGCGGAGCCATAGGAGTTAGTGGAGGCCATTATAGCCAAGACGAAACATGTGTTCAGGCTGCGCTTAAACTGCTTGAAGCATAATTTCTAAAATTCTAAAATAACCATTATGGAATTGCCGAGAGGAGCGGAGAGCAGGGTAGGGATATGTATTCGCTATCTCGGTAGATTTAGTAATGTAAGTACCATTGATGCCTTATCTCATGAGGTGGAGCGTGCTTTTGAAGAGCTTGTGCCTCTTGATTATTCTGGAATATATCTCTATAACGCTCGAAGCCAGAAGTTAGAGCTTGTTATTGCTCATGGATTTACCGAAGAGGAACGAAAAGAGGCTGAAGATACCGCAATGGAGCGGCATCCCGGAATGGTTTTTCGTAGCGGCGAGTCGTTGTATGTTGCTGATACTGAAGATAAAAATCATCCCTATAGCATCGATAGTAAGCGCTCATTCAAAGTGCGTTGCAGGCTGTTTCAGCCCATTGTGTCAAAAGACAAGATTATTGGAGTTTTTGGCATAGTGAGTTCCAAACCTAATGCGTTTAGTGATGACGACAAAGAGCTGTTTAAGTTTATATGTGATTTGGCAGGTCAGGTATATACCCGATTGTTAGTTGAAAGGGCCGAAAAAGATGCACAGGAAATTCAGAGAAAGCTATCAGTTATAGCTACGCATACCGATAATGCAGTAATTATAACAAATTGCGAGGGAACAACAGAATGGATTAATGACGCATTTACCCGAATGTCGGGGTATGAATTGAGCGAAATTCAGGGCAAGGTGCCGGGTTCGTTTTTGCAGGGAGCCCAAACAGATATGGATGCGGTTAAGTTAATTGGGACACGTCTTAAGAACAAAGAAAAAGTTGAAACAACACTAGTAAACTATTCGAAAAATGGCCAGCCTTATACCGTTAATCTTCAAATTTTTCCAATCTTTAATGAGCGGGGCGAACATACTCACTTTATATCGCTTCAG
>JBILCR010000088.1:0-7290 GCA_044353055.1 Flavobacteriales bacterium | reverse complement strand
CTATCGAGCAGGAAGCTTTTACCCGGATCAAACTTTTCAAACTGCTGAATGTATGCTATAATTTTACTTCGCTCATCGGGTTTGGTGTTATTGATGCATTCGAGCCGTAAAAAATTTCCGGTATTTTTTGAATCAACGTTTTCTTTTACTGCGTTTTTACGGATGTAATGGTCGTGCACCCGCACATGCGGAATATCCATAGATCCGCTTACCGGCATATGGCAGCTTACGCAATTGTCCTTAGATTTTTTCTTTACTTCGATATCTTCGGTACAAATTTTTTGTTCTGATTTCGAATGACATGAGGAACAAACGGCGTTGAAATGATCCGCATTTTGTTTTTGAACGCTTACATGCGGATTATGGCAGGTAACGCAGGTCATGGCATTTTTGTAAGGGCGCAGACTATTTTCTCCGCCTTTACGTTGAGCCATAACTTTAAAGCAGCTGCTCATTTTTAAGCGGTCGGCATGCGAAGCCATGATAAAATGGTTTTCATCGTTTTCATAGCGGGGAAGGTAAATATCCATAACCTCATTGAGTCGCATTGAGGGTTTAAAATCGAAAAAACTTTTCCCTTCTTTTAATACGGCATTGCCTTGCAAGTGGCAGCGCTGACAAAGATCGAACTGCGCATCTATGGGTAGTTTTCCGGGGTTAACTATGGAGTAATCAATATGTTTTGCAGTGTCAATGATGATTCCTTCTTGTTTTTCCCGTACATGGATGCTGCCCGGACCATGGCAACGTTCGCAGTCAATACCTTCGGGGATATTTAAAAATTTATTTTCAGATCCGGCAACAAATTCGGGATATGCGTTGTGGCAAGCCATACATTCTAAGCCAATTTGCCGGCTAAATCGCGAGTTAAATCCGTTCTCATATCCTGGAGGCAAATCCCAGATTCCTTTTTGGGTGTAAAAGGTTAAGGGTGCCTGAAAAACATACCCGTTCCAATTAAATAAATGCGAATTGGTGTGCTGTCCTGAGCCAATAATGTAGGAGATGGTTTGTTTTCGTTTATGAACCGTGTCTGTACCTTCGAGCCGATATTCCTGCACATACATGCTGTCGCCCGAATAAATCATTTGGTACCATAAATTCAGATCTTTATCGTAAATCGGGGCTTGTTTGGCAAATCTTCCTGCAGATTTATCGGGATGCGCATTTGCAAGTGAACGGCCCATTCCGGTTTCAAGAAATCCTTGATGCGCTCCGGCATGACAGTTTAAGCACACCGTTTTGCCTACATAGCGAACCGAGTCGTGTAGGTTTAAATAGGTTTGATTTTTTGCAGCCTGCTTTTCACTGGAGCAATAAAACCCCAAAAAACCAAGAAAAACAATTGATAAGGCGCTAAGTATTCGTTTCACAAAAGGGGCTTTCGGCAAATTTATTAATCCAATTTGTATGCAAGGCAAACACTTGAATCGCTTTGCGATATTTCTTCAAACCCCGATTTGGTAAAGAGGCGATGCGAAGCCTGATTATGGGTATAAACTTCAGCCATTAAACTTGTTAATCCCCATTGCCGGGCCTTATCTAGTAACAGTTTCAATGCCAAATAGCCTATGCCTTGGTTTCTGAAAGGGCCGTCAATAATGATTCCTACATGGGCATGTTGCGCATTAAAATTCGCATCAAACAGATCAATAAATCCTACGGGACATGCATTGCTGCAAATTACATAGCGTATCTGGAGATCAGTTACAAAATCGCCTTCATGTGCAATATATGCGGCCAAATCATCAACATTAGGCATTGTGGTGCCAGGCAAATGGTATCCAACCACCTCAGGATGGTTTTCAATCTTTAACAAAAAAGGCAAATCCAATATTCCCAGCCTTCGCAGTGTAACTTCGCTCATAAGCTTGGGTAAAGTTACATAAAGCCCCGTTTAAACCATTACAGTTTTTAGCGCGTGCAATTTTATTTTGGTGAAGAGATCATTCTGCTCGAGGGGTTTTGTTACAAAGTCATTCATCCCTGAGTCAAGTACTTTTTTGCGCGTTTCAGGAAAGGCATCAGCAGTAAGTGCGATGATTGGAATTTCGGGATTTCTCAAGCGGTTTGAACGATCGCGGATGTATTCCGTAGCTTCATATCCGCTCATTACAGGCATTTGCAAATCCATAAGAACAAGAGCATAATCGTTTTCCTTGAGGAGGTTCACCGCCTGTAAACCATCGTCTGCAAAGTCAACACGAACATTCCACAAGTCGAGAACCTGATTGGCCACAAACTGGTTCATAGGATTATCTTCAACTAGCAATACCTTCATTCCATTAAAGTCACGTTTTTCAACCAACTCTGCAATTTGTTCCTCTTCAGTTCCCGGATTGTCGGACTGACTCATTTCGAAATCAAGCTCAAAACGAAAAATGGTGCCTTTTCCAACTTCCGACTCAAGAGAAATTCTACCTCCTTGCATTTCAACCAGTTGTCTGGTAATGGCCAAACCTAAGCCCGTACCACCAAATCGACGTGTGATGTCGGTATAGGCTTGGGTATAGGATTCGAATACCGAGTTAATTTTGTCTTTAGGGATGCCAATCCCGGTATCCTCCACTTCAAACGAAAGCTTAATATTTTGATTGTCAGATTTTAGTGTTTTTATTCGAAGAAAAACGGATCCTTCTTTTGTGAATTTAATCGCATTTGAAAGAAGGTTTAATAAAATTTGATTCAGCCTAAACGGATCGCCTTTTAGGTATTGCGGGGTTAAAGGTTCCCATTCGACTTTTAATGCAATTCCTTTTTCTTCGGCTTTAAATACAAATGTTTTTCTGATTTCGTGAAGTTTTGATACGAGATCAAAATGAATGTTCTCGAACTCCATTTTACCCGATTCAATTTTTGAGAAATCTAAAATATCATTGATAATTACCAAGAGGTTATCCGCTGAATATTTAATGGATCGTATGTTTTCGAGCTGTTTGTCGTTCATGTTTTCTTTGAGCAACAGTTCCGACAATCCGATGATGGCATTCATGGGCGTTCGTATTTCGTGGCTCATATTGCTCAAAAATTCCGATTTGGCTTTGGCAGTGCGCTCTGCCTCCAGTTTAGATTCGAGTATATCCCATTCGGCCTTTTTCCGTTCCGTGATGTCTTGACCATATACCACAACGCCTTCAATGTGTCCGTTGTTTCCAATAATTGGATTAAATAAGAAGTCGTAAAATATCGATTGTTCTAAATCAGCCCCAAACTCTTCGGTTACTTTAAGATGTTGGCCTGTCATAGCCAATTCGAGGTTTTTTCGTATAATTTCGCGTTCTACAACATTTGTAAATGAATCGAGGGCGCATGATCCGCTCTTTGGGGTATTGCCACTTAGGGTATTAATGGTTTGGCAATAAACGGAATTATACGAGGTGTAATTTAAATGCCAATCTACCGAAAATACCATGGCCTTTGTGCTTTCCAGTATGGCATTGAGTTTTGCATTGTTTTCAACCAAAGCTTTTTCAGCGGCAAGCTTTTTAAATTCCGCATCTCGCAAGCGCAGCCCAGCATGTATTATTTTAGTAATGTTTTCTGGTGTTACTTCATCTTTAGGAAAGTAATCGAAGGCCCCCGCTTTCATCATTTCTACCGCAATTTTTTCATCTCCTTGCGACGTAAGCACTGCTATTGGGGCTGATATTCCAGATTCTTTAAGTTTTTTAAGGAGTGTCAAACCATCAATGCCAGGCATCTGATAATCCAAAAACGCAAGATCAAATTCGATGTCGTTTAATAGCTCCAGCGCCTGATCGGCTTTGCGGCAATGGGTTAATGTAAAATCTAAGCCCGAACGTTTTAGCGCACGTTCAAAAGCCATAGCGTCGAATTCATCATCATCGACTAAAAAAATACGTATAGTTTTTCCCTGATTCATGTGTGTGTAGTAGACTAGCCTTTTAAAAGGCAATTTCTATACGCACAAACTTCAATGGGGTTTCAAAATATAGGTTGATTTTTACCCCGGATATTCGCACAGAGTCCAGTAGTTTTTTAGGATAGAAACGGCACTCACGAAGTTCTCCATCGACAGCGGTTTTAATATGTAGCCTGCCACATTTAAATTGTATGCGTCCACTTTGTCCTTGTCTTCATTTGATGTCGTCATAACAAAAACAGAAATATTCTTTAAATGCTCATCCTTGCGCAATTCATGTAAAAATTCAATTCCGCCCATTCGAGGCATATTAAGATCTAGAAGAATAATTCGGGGAATGGGTATGGACTCTTGGCCGTTTTCGCCGCGAAGCATTATTAATGCTTCTATTCCATTACCGGCATGATAAAGTGGATTGGTAAGGTTGTTTTTTTGGAAAGCTCGTTTTACATTCATTACATCCACTTCATCGTCTTCAACCAGAAGGATGTTGATCATTTTCTCTGCCATAGGGTTTGATTTATTGTGTGTTAGGAATTATTTCGGGTTTTAGAAGTGTAAATTTAAATGTTGCACCATTTCCTTTCTGGCTTTCCACCCAGACGCTCCCGCCTTGCTCTTCAACAATTTTTTTTACGATGGCAAGACCAACACCTGTACTTTCAATCACGTCTCGGGCTTGAAGTGTTTGAAATATTACAAAGATCTTGTTATGAAATTCCGGTTCAATCCCAGGTCCATTATCAGCCACACTGAATTCATAATGGTTCTGATATTCTACTAAGGTGATCGAAATTTCTGGATTTTCTGAGGAATTATATTTGATTGCGTTGCTAATTAGGTTAGCTAATACTTGCTCCAATAAAATTTTTTCGCACCTTATTTCGGGCAAATTCTCTTGTATGGAAACTCTAAAATTCGAAGGGGGAGATAAATCATTTATAACGTCAGGAATGAAAAAATTAAGGTTAACATTTTGAAATTCATCTTTTGTTCTTCCGGCCCTTGAATATTGTAGAATTCCATTAATTAACGATTCAAGTCTGAGAATACGTCCTCGAAGCATCTCAAAATTCTTTTTAGTTCCACCTTCAAGCTTCCCTTCTAAGTCTTCTTCAATCCAAAGGGATAAGTTGTTAATAGCTCTTAAGGGCGCTTTTAAGTCATGCGAAACGATATAGGCAAACTGGTCGAGTTCTTTGTTGATTTTTTCTAGACTAGAAGCGTATTCTTTTATTTGATTTTCGCTTTGCGTGCGTTCTGTTATGTCTTGTAATGTACCGGTTAATTTTACCAGTGTGTCTTGAGAATCGAAAAGAGGTCTGATGTTAAAATTTAAACTTGATATTTGATTTTTAGTCTTTTGAATTTGAATGTCTGTATTAACCTCTTCCTTTAAATGAAGTTTCTCCCATATTTCGTCCAAAACCAGTTTTTCATCATGGAGTAATTTCTTTTTCAATTTAATCGGAAATTCAGCTTCAAACACGAATTCTTCTTTTTTCATGCCAAGTAATGCCGGACAATTTTCCGTAAACTGTATTCTTGAGTTCTTTAAATCTACTTCAAACGTACCCATTTGAGCCATTGCCTGTGCTTCAACGAGTTCCTGTCTGTTTTTAAGCAAGAATAATTCCTGATTGCGTCGTTGGAGGCTTCCGCTGAGGGAGCTTGAAAAATTATTTAATATAGAACGCGCTATATTATTTAAACCAGAAGATTCGGAGGGGAACGTATACCCAATAATACCCCAAAGTATACCGCCTGAATGTACCGGGGTTAAATGAAATCCTTTATTCCCGTTTGATGAAGGGTCAGCATCTGCTGAAATGGTTTGCCCAGCCTCTAGCGAATCATAAAACCTTGAGTACAAAGACAATGAAAAATCGACTAGGTTTGCTGGAGTATCGTAAGGTTCAAAATGCAGTTGTTTATCTTCATGGCTCCACTTCACTCGTTCGCAGAAGAGGCTATCTTTTTCTGTACTATCAATTTTCTCCCATAAAAAAACTTCAGCTGCTCCTATGGCTTTTGATACTCCATCAAGTGCATCTGTTAAAGCTTCCTCATATGCAGATTTAACTAACAATACGGTTGAAGCATTGTTGGTCGCCGTGAGAAGTTTATCTGTTTTGTTTAGTTCTTCCTCTCGAATTTTTCGAGCTTCAATTTCGATTTTAAGCTCTTCATTAAGCCCCTCATATTCGCTAGTTCGTATTTTAACCTTGGTCTCGAGCGAGGAATTTAGTTCATTGAGTTGCTGGTTCGATTTGAATAACTCGTTAGAACTCACTTCAAGAGTACGTTCTAGCTGTTCGTAGTCTAAATCATAACTTGTATATGCCTCACTAACCGCCTTTAGAAAAGCTTCCAATTCAGGAGTCTGTGCAGCAGAATCCGGGAAAAACTTTTTGAGTTGACGTTGAAGCAGACGATGCATGTATGACGTTTAATTTTCTGTAAACACAGTTAATGTCATGGTCTGGTTATGCAACTCACATGCGGTATTATCAGAAAATGGTGAAATTTCGCCGTACGAATAAAATCCGGTGCTGCAAAGCCCTTCTCCAAATGAACGATAAACGCCTTCTACTTCTTCTTCTACCAACTGCTTAAGAACAAGTTTACGCCCAACACAACTAACCAAAATCGCCAATTCAGCACGATCCGTCTTCATTTCTTTACGAGTAATTTCAGCCGCCTTAACTGCGCCTTGAATAAGACGTTCGGTGTTTGCCTTCATCAGCCTGACATAAGAACCTTCGGGCAAATCACCGGCAAATGTAATGCTTTGATCCGCTTCGTTAACAGCCAGGATTGTACGCACCACCGGTTGTTCGTCTTCTTTTGTTCTAAGACTTAGCGGAAACAGAAGTCCTGAGGAGGGTAAATGTTGTGCGTTTTCTCCTAAAAATGATTTATAAAGCTCAAGGGCGGGTTGATTATCAATTGAATAAAGGATGTTGGCTTTGCTCGAAGTTACTTTTCGCTCCACACCAAAAGGATCCCATCCTCCATATGATCCATAGTTAATATTAATGGCATCTCCATAGAAACCTACGGCCGTTATTGCCTTCTCTAAAAGCTCCCCGTTTTTAGAGAGCACATAGGTATTTTTGAAATCGGCTCCATCACCCGCTAAACCACCTGTTACTGTAATCCCAGCAGGCAGACATTCGCGCATGCCTTTCACCAATTCAGATCCATTTACATGCAGTCCCTCCGACAACACAAAAACATGCTTTAGGTCTTTTTTATTAAGATTATTGATAAGACTTTTTCCACAAACATAACTATCGGCCATTTCGCTAAGATTAACTTGCGAAAATTCAAGTTTGGTTTTTTCAAACTCAACCGCAGTTATAATCATGGAATCGTCATGAACATTTTGACCCATTATTTCGCCT
>JBILCR010000087.1:0-7345 GCA_044353055.1 Flavobacteriales bacterium | reverse complement strand
ATCAAAATTCAAATGACACACCCAATTCTAATTACTTTCTACTTTCCCCTTTCTACTTTTTACTTTATACTTTTTACTTTATACTTTTTACTTTTTACTTTATACTTTTTACTTTATACTTTTTCCTTTCCAAGCTCCACCGCTCAAACATATCCCTCATTTATCAAAATACATGTAATTTAGCCTCCGTATAATATGATCTTGCGGTTGAAGGCACGCTTAATAATTTATTTACTCTTTGCATTGGGCGCAAAGTCGGTTCTAGCTCAAGTTCATCAACCCGATTATGGTCTCGTATTTCCCCAAAACGAGGTGGTGGTGGTTAAAATAAATGTAAACCCCGATACCTTGGCACTTTTACTGGAATTAGGTCAACAAGGTAGTGAGCATGAATTCCCCGCAACGTTCCGCTTCGAAAGCTCGGGACTTAATCAAACCATCCAAAATGTGGGTTTTAGGCTGCGCGGAAACACCAGCCTGAATGCCGCAAAAAAATCATTTAAGATTTCGTTCAACACCTTTATCGAAGGGGCTCGTTGGCAAGGATTGGAGAAAATAAATCTCAACGGCAGCCATAATGATCCCACGCGGTTACGTGCTAAAATATGTTGGGATATGCTTCGCCAAGCCGAACTGCCTGCCGCGCGCACATCGATGGTTCAATTGTATATCAACGACCAAAACATGGGTCTTTACACTCATGTTGAACATATCGACGAGACTTTTATTGAACGCGTTTTTGCCAATCCGTATCCCGGCAACCTCTATAAATGTTTGTATCCGGCCGATCTCAATTATATAAGCTCCAATCCGAACGATTACCAATTTGAACTTAACGGGCGTCGTGCATACGATCTAAAGACCAATACATATTCCAATAACTACAGCGACTTGGTGGAATTCATCACCATTTTAAACCAAACGCCCCTCGAGGAATTGCCCTGTCAACTTGAGCCTGTTTTTAATGTGGAGCAATATCTGAAACAAGTGGCCTTCGATGTACTGGCAGGCAATTGGGACGGTTACATCTTCAATAAGAACAATTATTACCTCTATAAAAACCGCAACACAGGGCAGTTTGAATTTATTCATTACGATTTAGATAACACCTTGGGTATTGACTGGGTAAACCAAGATTGGTCGGAGCGACCCATATATTCCTGGGCATCCAACAGTCAGCAACGACCGCTGTATAAACGTCTGCTGCAGGTGCCCGAATACCGAAATCGCTTTAGCTATTATTTGAATGATTGGATGCAGCATGGATTTCATCCCGATAGTGTCCAAAATAGAATAAGCCAATTAAAAGAATTGGTGGCGCCTGTTGTGGCACAGGATCCGTTTCACGGATTGGATTACGAATTTACATTCGAAGATTTTTACCACGGCGATTCCCTTGCCTGGGGCAATCAGGTTGCGTTTGGGATTATACCCTACGTGGTTGCGCGAAGGGATAATGCGTTGAACGAACTTGAAAGCTTTACAACACCTGCACCCCGCATTCAGTCGAGCAGCCTGCGGCATGATTTACCCCTCAACGACACCATTCTTTTTATCGCATTTAGTCCAACAGCCGCTGCACCTAACCTACTGCTCGAGTACGGATTTTCTCCAAATAATTTTACCAGCAGCATTGAGGCTTTTGATGACGGCAATGCTCCTGATGCTTGGGCCAACGACGGCATTTTTTCGGCACAACTGAACGAAAACTGGAATACTGCACGCTTGTACTATAGGTGGCGTATCCCTGGACAAAACGAAACATTCCCCTGTTCGGGAGATTTCGTTCACCTTACAGCAGCATCCGTAGGTTTGGTTATAAACGAAGCTATGAGCAACAATAACGGCGTTGTATTTGACGATCAAAACAATCCATCCGATTGGATTGAACTTTGGAACGGCGGCTTTTCGGGAGTTAACTTAAGCGGATATTATTTAACCGACAATCCGGAGAATCCATTAAAATTTGAGCTCGAGCCCAATTTCATCACACCGGGCCAATTTATGCTGCTTTGGGCCGATAACAAACCTTTGCTTAACCGAAATCATTGTAGTTTTTCGTTGAATAACGATGGTGAAGAGCTGAGGCTCTACCGTATAGAAGATGGCCGACTGCGATGGTGCGACCGCGTGATTTTGCCGCCGCTTGAATCAGGAATTTCATATGGGCGCTTGCAAGATGGAGCTTCATCTTGGATTGAATTTGATGCGCCAACGCCCAACCAAAGCAACCAAACTAGCGGAACAGCAAGCGAAAATGCGTTTATGGTACATGCGTTCCCCAATCCGGCTCATGCGTCCGTGCAGTTTTCAGAACCTCTTTATAATTTTTCCCTATTCGACCTAAGTGGGCGATTAATTCATACAGCAGAGAACATTACGATCCTTGATACCTCCGAGCTACCCGAAGGAGTTTATTTAATAAAATGCCACCGAGGGCAAAAGCGGATGGTTATTGTTCATTGAATTGTATAAGAAACTATCCCTCTAGCATTTCAAAAAACCTATGGTACACACTTATACCCCAAAAATTGCGTCTTAAATCGTATCTATACCTCAGACACTCGAATGAAAGCGCCCGCTAAATTTAACCATTGGGTTTTACTCCTTCTCTTTTTACCCATTATAGGTTGGGCTCAAAAAATTGAATTTCAGCCTTCTAATGTTGATTTAGGCACATTTTCTGAGGCCGGCTCGATACGATTTAAAGTAGTGATTAAAAATACCGGTTTAAAAAATCTATTCATCCTAAGAGCAGATTCGCCGCCCAAAACAGACGTTTACATCAGTAAAAAAATAATTCTGCCGGCCGATACGGCACTTGCCACTTTTATTTATCATCCTCAAGTAACTGGACCGTTTAAGCATACAGCGAATTTTATAACAAATTCGGGTAACACATCAGATGCACTGGTCTTTAGCGGATCGGTAGGGCGGCTGCTGAGCGATAATCTACTGCATTGTGTAGATTTTAAACCCAAAGAAACCGGCAGTATGGCTGCTATTCCAGTATTCACGATGCATCGGTCGTACCTGAGTGATGCTATTAGCGGCCTACCCATAAATTTTGCGGAGATTACATACATAGATATGAACGGCGCCGTAAACACTTTAAGTAAGAGAACCGAAAAAGGACTATTTGAAAATACCATACCTGTTGGAATGTATGCCATTGTGGTAAAATCGCCCGGTTACGAGCCCCTTATGATGGAACAATTCATAGGCACAAGAAGCACATCACAAAACTATATGCTGGTTAAGCAAAAGGAAACCATTACCCCAGCAATAAAAGACAGCATCATAAAATCGGATGAGAAAATAGACACCTTAGATAATTTAAAATTCAAGCCAAACAATTTGGTATTTCTTATTGATGCTTCAGGCTCTATGAAAGATCAAAATAAATTACCCTTGCTCATTACGTCGATGCGCCGACTTATAGAGCCGCTGCGTAGTACCGATAGGGTTTCGATTGTGGTTTATGCCGCTCAAGTTGAAATTAAGGCTGAGACTCAACCCGGAAACAATAAAGCAGTACTGATTAACGCACTAGATCAATTAAAAGCAGAGGGTATCACCGCGGGAAGCGCCGGACTTGAGCAAGCCTATAAACTCATTGAAAAGGGCTACATCGTTGATGGAAACAATCAGATTATTTTGGCTACCGACGGGGTATTTAGAATTTCGGCAGCCCATCGAAAGACGGTTGAACATCAGGCCCAATCTTTAGAAAAACCCATAGTTTTAAGCGTTGTGGCCCTAGGCGAAGACGAAGCCGCTTTGAATATGCTTAAGAAGCTAAGCCAAACCGGTAAAGGAAGCTTTTTACATCTACAGAAAGAAAGTCCAGGCGCAGTGGATGCCTTACTTAACGAAATTACCCTTCGCTCGCGCCGCTAGTTAGCGTTAAGCAGCCTGCATTTTCACTCTATGATTCAATCATACCCGTCATCGGTGAACTAAGGCTCAATTTGAGTCAAAGCAACTACTGGCAAAATATAATGTCTAATTATGCCTGCTGATGACCCGCATTTTAAAGAAAACTTTACTGTTTTCGACTTTGTTCGAAAAAAGATAGAAAGCGACATAGTGCAAAACAATACCGAAATGAATACTTCTGAATGGGCTTCAGGCATGTATTTTCTTAAGACCCGTTTAAGTGTTCAGCGTTTTTCGGTTCAGCATTAATACGCGAATCAATAACAATTTCGTAACATTGTGCTCTATTGTTTAATGATATGCGTTTCCTGATACTGAGAAATATTCTTTTAATAGCGACTTTTTTTCTGTTTTCATGCAAAAAAGAAGCGGGCGAAGGGGGCACGGCATCCATCAAGGGCCGCGTATGGGGCTACGATATCAATACATCGGGGATTATTACCGACAGCGCTGATGTTCAGGATGCACGGGTTTACATTTCCTATGGCGATAACACCACTGTTGACGACGATACACGGTCGTCGCACACGGGCGAATATATCTTTAGAGGCTTGCAAAAAGGGAAATACACGGTCTTTACGTATTCTCAATGTAACGATTGTCCGTTCAACCAGGAAGTGGTAAAACAGAGTATTGAAATTACCGACAATGGAGAGGAAGTTCTTGTACCTGATTTAATTATATTTGATTAATACCCTTCATGGCAAGCAATTTTCTTAAGTTAGAGAATTTTAGTTCTGTTGGACTTAAAGACCTCGATTCGGTTAAACTGATGAATCGGGTTGATCAGAAATTTATCCTCACCGATAATCAACTGGATCAGTTACTTCCCGAGTTGGCAAAACATTACAGCGTGCTGGAAATAAGCGGAAAACGCATTTTCTCCTACGATAGTTTGTATTTTGATACCCCTGCGCTCGATTTTTATCGCGACCATCATAATGGAAAGCCCAATCGGGTTAAGGTGCGCCGTCGCTCTTATATAGATACAGCAACGGGGTTCTTCGAAATAAAGCGAAAAGTGAAAGGATACCGCACCGAAAAATACCGGGTAAAATCTCCATTCGCAGCACCCGAAATTGCATCTGAACAAAACTTGTTGCGTACCTATCAACTCGACACGTTATCTATTGAGCCCAGCATGAATGTGCGGTATAAGAGAATAACACTCACCGGGATGCATCTAAATGAACGGATTACTATCGATACGCAGCTTGAATTTGAGCATGCGCAGCGAATAGAACAACTTAAAGGATTGGTTATTATCGAAGTCAAACAAGAACAAATTAAACGAGAAAGCCAGGCAATTCAATTGCTTCGAAAACAACAGTATCGTCCGTTTGGCATTTCGAAATACGCATTGGGAATCGTATTGTTAAACATCAGCACTAAGACCAATGCATTTAAACACAAAGTCGCTAAAATTAAACGCCTAATAGCTTCACATGGAGCCCATTGAAACCCTAAACGAAACACTTTCTGCCGCAAGCGCGCATACCCTCACCGATTTTGCCTGCAGATTTGGGATTAACCTATTGGTTATATTCATTATTGTACGCTTGCTGTACTATCCGATGCGTAAAAACAGAGATTTTCTCTTTACGTTTTTCCTGTTTAACATCATCAATTTTTTAATCTGCTTTTTATTAAGCAGCGCAAAATTGAAGATGGGATTTGCATTTGGTCTTTTTGCTATTTTCTCCATCCTTCGCTACCGAACGGTTACAGTGCCTGTTCGCGAAATGAGTTATTTCTTTATTTCGGTCACTCTAGGAATTATCAATGCACTTACCTCAAGTGAACAAGGCATGTTGTTGCTGATTTTGGCAAATGTAATCATCCTCGCCGTGGCTTGGATTATAGACCATAAAGTGCGCGTGGTGCATGAAAATTACAAAGAAGTTGTGTATGACCGTATTGATTTAATTGCCCCCGAAAAACGAGATGAAATGATTGCTGATTTAAAACAGCGTACTGGACTTCCTGTGCATAGGGTAGAATTTAGTCGCATTGATTTTTTTAGAGACACGGCCCGAATTTATATTTTCTATAACGACCACCGCAACGATGCAGAAGTAGCGAACAGTGCCCAGGGCGATGATGATTAGAAGAATAGTCCTATTTTATTTTTTGGGGCACTCCGTTCTTTGGGCTCAGGAAACCCCATACGACAAACAGCTTTGGTCGGGTCTGAACGTTGAATTCAATGAAATCTCCAAACTGGATTTGGGGCTCTCTTATCAAAGCCGTTTTGATAGAAATATTCAGCGTTTTAGAGGCAGTTATATCACAGCCAATGCTTCATATAAACTTAAAAAAGGATTCAGATGGGTTGTAGCCATACGTGCAGCAAGTTCGCCACGCTTTGATAAACTAAGATTCAGCGGTGGCTTTACTAAGAATTTCGAACTCGGAAAATCAACTTCAATTAAGCTAAGAGCACTATGGCAATATCAAATGCTTTCAGGTTCTGATTTACGGTATGGACTTAATGTGCCGCAGCAAAACTACCGTTTTCGCATATCGATAAAGCAAAAAATTGCGCGAAAAACATGGATTACACTCCAAACCGAACCCTTATGGCGTAAAGAATTACAAGCAATACACATAAATAGGCTGCGATCTTCTGTACAAATAGATCGCTCACTGCCAGGCCCTTGGTCGGTTTCGATGGGCTACATAATTCAACAAGACCTAGGAAGGGGCACCAATTTTCACGGCCTTTTATGTGAAATAAGTTATGAATTAAAATTTAAGAAAAAGGCGGTAAATCAAAAGCCCTAAAGAGCCTTTTAATCGAGATTTGAGGTTGATTTAGTTAAATGAATGAAGTTGATATCGTGGTATAGCGATTTTGTACGGAGGTCTTCATTAATTCCTGATGCTATTTTATAGAATAATGGCAAGACTCCAACCTAAAGCGTATTCAATTTTAAACGTTTCAAGGTTATGAACACTACGTTTGATAAGTAATGCTTGCCTATTTCGATATGTTTCCGTAGGAATCCTATCCCCCCCTTCCCTGCGCGAAGCTAGCTCCTCCCAATTGAAAAGCCGTTAACAAACGTTTATAAACGATTAAAATGAATACGCTAAGCATCCAGCTCTTGTTTGAGGCTTAATTTCTTTACCGTACATTTGACGTGAACCTTTGGTTATGTTAAAAACGCTAAAAACATCTTTTGTTTTAATCGGTATAAGCGTGCTAATTGGCGCATGTGCAAAGGAACCCGAAACAGGCTTTTCGGGGAGTATTTTCCTTGGAGAAGGTGCTTGTACGCCAGCATTTAAACCGGTGTACGACCGCGATTATTCAAAGTTTAACGGAACAGTCTACTTTATACCCTTTTCGCTTACACAACAGTTTCCTCTACCCGACATTGCTGAATTACAAAGTCAATCGAAG
>JBILCR010000086.1:0-7347 GCA_044353055.1 Flavobacteriales bacterium | reverse complement strand
AGGAGCTAAAAAAGGCGCTACGAATTTTTTGCAACAACGATACCTTTATGCTGCAAAACCCTGTTTGGAATCCCTCGCGGCTAAGCGCATCTTTTGAACTTCCCAAATGTGAAGGCACGTTTACTGTCCTTGTGGAGCGGGGTACATTTTATGATTTTACAGGACGCCCGAACGATTCGCTAAGAAAAGATTTTAATTTTTTAACCGATGATGACCTAGGCAATCTCATGCTAACGGTAACAACAGAAAACAAAAAACAGAATAGCTACATTCTGGAACTGCTCGACGATAAAGGAAAAACCTTACAGCAAGAGTATTTCAGCGAAGCACGTCCATTCGAATTTAATAAGTTGGTCCCCGGAAATTATGCATTTAGAATTATTGAAGATGCCGACAAAGACAAAAAATGGAGCAGAGGCAATTGGAAAACTAAGACACAACCGGAATCGGTTATTTATTTCAAGGATAAAATAGAGGTTCGTGCAGGTTGGGACCTCGAGCTCGAATGGTTGATGGAATTTTAAGGGGCTGGCTTAAAGATCCTCGTTAACGTTGCATGCGTAGAGTAATTATTTGCTACATTTGATTTTAAATAAACACTCATTCCATGAAAAGCATACCCCATTTTATTTTCGTTTTTATCTCTGCGTTTGCCTTTGGTCAAAGCAATACAGTAAGTGCAGGCGGCGATGCTGAAGGCGATAACGGCTCCGTTTCCTTTTCCATTGGGCAGGTAGTTTATACCTCTGCACAAAGCGCAACAGGAAATATCAATCAAGGAGTTCAACAGCCCTTCGATGTTGGAGTGGTTACCGGTTTCGAAGAGCTTGGTATTAATCTATCTGTGTATCCCAATCCTACCTCTGGCTTGTTAACGCTTACCGTTGATCAGGCCGAAACTCAACCATTATCCTTTGAGCTATTTGATGCTTCGGGTCGCTCTGTAGCTTCTAAAGATAACTTGAGTGCATCCACCCAAATTTCGCTCGATGCTTTTGCTTCGGGAGTATATACTTTAAGTGTTTACAGAAGCAACAAGCCGGTTAAATCTTTCAGAATCGTTCGCAACTACTAGCATGAAGCATTTACTTACTATAACCCTGTTTTGTTTTGGATTTTTAGCGGCTTTCGGTCAGTCTTCCACTTTTACCGTTAGCAGTGAACGAACTAACGTATCTGAAATAGAGCTCGAGTTTAGTTTGGGCGATTACCAATTAAATACTATTGCAATTAAAGGCAAAACCTACTTGCTACCGGTTGCCGAAGATGCGGCAAGGCTGCTGGTTAAAGGCGCCCCCGATTTGCCTCAGTTTAGCAGCTCCGTAATGCTTACAGACGCAGGTGCGGTGCGCCTCGAAATTGTTGATGTTTCATTTGATGAAATTCAAAATGTTGAAATAGCGCCTTCGCCCGGTAATCTTAAACGCAGCAATACCGCGGTTGAACGTTTAGAAGGAATCCAGTATACTCAAAACGCCTTTTATCCGTCTGCAGCGGCATCGCTTTCTGATGCCTACATTTTTAGAAATGCCCGCGGTGCCGCGGTGCATGTATATCCGATGCAATACAATGCGGTGAGTAAAGTTTTACGCATTAACCGCAGCGTGCGTGTAAAGGTGGTTACGGATGCCGCGACGGCGGGTATTAACGAGCGAAATCCATCGCGAAGCTCCGAAGCTGCTTGGGCCGATGCCGAGATGTATGAGCGCCACTTCATCAATTATACCGATTCGCGCTACGAAACCCCTGTGCAGTGGGGCAAAATGCTTATCATCAGCCATGAGCCATTTATGGCAGCTATGGAAGATTTTATTACATGGAAAAGACGCAACGGCATTCCTGTAGAAATAATCAGCTATTCAGACCTTGGCAGCGAGACTGCTATCAGCAATAAAATTCGCGAAGAATACTACACCAATGGCTTGCGATATGTACTTCTAGTTGGCGATATCGAACATATCCCTTCGCCGGTTAAAAGCGGCGGAAAATCAGATCCCAGTTATGGCTATATCGAGGGTAACGACGCATACCCAGAAGTTATCATTGGCCGATTTTCGGCCGAAACCGAGCAAGATGTTTCAACCCAGGTGCAGCGTGTATTAAACTACGAACAGGCAACTAGCGGCGATCATTTCGCAAAGGGTATTGGAATTGCCTCACAGGAAGGGCCAGGCGACGATAACGAAATGGATTATGAGCATGTGCAGAACATGAACGCAGATTTGCTAAACTACACATATACAGCATCTGCAGAGTTTTATGAGGGCAGCCAGGCTGGAACCGATGCCCCCGGTGATCCATCGGCGCAGGATGTGCGCAATGCGGTTGATGCAGGTGCTGGATTATTGCTCTACACAGGGCACGGTTCATCGCAAAGTTTTGGCACTTCCGGCTTTAGCAATTCAACCATTGGCACCCTAAGCAATAATGGAATGTTGCCGTTAATCTGGTCGGTGGCCTGTGTAAACGGCGAATTCGATAACGGTACTTGTTTTGCCGAAGCTTGGATGCGTCATACGCATAACGGCGAGCCCGCTGGAGCTGCAACAGTACTGATGTCGAGCATCAATCAGAGCTGGGACCCACCCATGTGTGCCCAGGACGAAATGGTCGACGTACTTACCGGACAGATACCGGGCAACAGTGTGCGAACCTTTGGTGCAATCAGCATCAGCGGATGTATGAAAATGAATGATGAGTACGGAAGTGCCGGCGACGAAATGACCGATACTTGGCACATTTTCGGCGATCCTTCTCTATTGGTGCGCACAATGGCGCCTTTATCAATGACGGTTTCGCACAGTGAGTCGGTACCATTAGGCATTGTGCAACTACCCGTAAGTGTGGATGTTGAAGGCGCTCGTGTAGGTTTGGTGCAAAACGGCATTCTCATTTCAAGCGGTATTGTTTTGGATGGTTTATGCATGCTTGAGTTTGATGCCTTATCCTCGCCGCTCCAGCTTGAAATAACTGTAACGGCCTCTAATTACATTCCTTACCAAGGGCTTATTGATGTAATTGTGCCCGATGGGGCTTACTTGATTTACGAAGCCAATCAAGTAAATGACATCAACGGCAACAACAATCAACAAGCCGACTATAACGAATCTTTTTACCTTGATATCACTGCCAAAAATGTGGGCAATCAAACACCGGGGCCATTAACGGGCGTTTTATCTGAAAACTCTCCCTGGATTGCCATCAACGCGCCTACGACGTGTGTTTTTTACCCGACAGAAAATCCATTGAACTACAGCACCGCAGATTGTTTTTCGCTTCAGGTAGCTGATGGTGTGCCCGACGGCACGGTGGTTCAACTTACACTAGAGCTTACCAGTGAGTCGGGTGGGCAGTGGTCCATGCTCATACCCATAGTTATACATGCTCCAGAAATTACTGTTCCTACGTACGAATTTGTGGAATTGGCAGGAAACGGTAATGGGCGTGCTGATGCAGGTGAGCAGTTCAGAATTCGTATTCCCAACCAAAATTTGGGCTCGGCAAGTACAACAGGCGGTGTGGCCAGTCTTACACATAGCGCTTCTTCACTAGAAACACTTAACGAAGATCTTTATCCCCAATCGGTAGAGGCAGGGGCAACAGTTTGGGCGGTTTTTGATTATCAGATTCCTGCAAACTTTGCCGTACCCGGCAGCATTTCGTTTGTGTACAGTGTAATGTTTGGTGCTTATGATGCCAATCGTTCCTTTACCTTACCAGTGGGCGAAAGCGTGGAAGATTTTGAAAATGGATTGCCTGAAAATTTATGGCTTTCGGGCGCTGATATGCCTTGGGCCGAAGATACGCTTGAAGTGTATGAAGGTTTGGTAAGCATGAAGTCGGGAGCTATTTGGAATAATGAAAAATCGGATTTGGTGCTTAATGGCAATGTACTTGAAGCGGACGAATTGGCCTTTTATTTCAAAGTATCGTCTGAGGAAGGGTATGACTTTTTACGGTTTTACGTTGATGATGTACTACAAAATTCATGGTCGGGGCTGCAGGGCTGGCAGCAGGCTTCGTTTACGGTTTCGCCCGGTTACCATATTTTTAGATGGACATACGAAAAAGATGAGATAATTGCTGCAAATGAAGATGCGGCCTGGGTTGACTTTGTTAATCTACCGCAGATGGAAGAAAGCAGTCAGGATATTTTTACCCCTCAAAATCATTCCATAAAGGTATTTCCTAATCCTGCAGCGTCGGAGGTATTTATAAGCGGTGTGGCAGAAGGCAAATTCTCCCTCCGCTTGATGGATGTGAGCGGTCGCATCCTGGAAGAAACGCGGATTATTTCCACAAATAATATGCTTCAATGGCAGTTTAATTCGGAACACATTGCAGGATTGTATTTTATTCAATTGATGCATGATGATGGTGTAATAAGTACATCCAAACTCATTAAGAAATAACTTAAGCAGCTATTTTGAAGGGTAATCGTATTTCAATTAGACATTTCTGGCTTCATGATGATAATTCGGGAATAGGATTAATAGTGAGTTTAATTACTCAGATTTAACGATTACGTTGCTTAATATTTTTAATGTCCTTGATGCTGCCCCCTTTTTATATCATTAGCGCATTGGTTTTTACGTTTTTTTCAACTCTAACCATCGAAGCTCAAAGCACAACGATTGAGTCCTTTTTACATGGCGCCTGGAAAAATACGGCCATGAACCATACCGAGGCTTGGGTCCATAAAGGCAACAAGCTTAATGGTTATGGGATAGCAATGGAAGGAAATGACACGCTATTTTACGAAAAGCTAGAAATTAATCTGGGATCAAACCCTATGGTATACACTTCCTGGGTAAAGGGGCAAAACGGTGGTCATGGAATTGAATTCAAACTCACTGAATCTGCAGATACATCCTGGACATTTGAAAATCTTAAACACGATTTTCCAAAGAGAATACAATACATTCGAACCGGTGAAGCTTCCATGGAAGTAAAGGTTACAGGCCACCAAAAGAATAAGCCCCATAAGGAGTATTTCTATTTTGTACGCATGCAAGAGTGAAATACTATTGCTCAGGACACCCGTTTTTTACCCAGCAATCGAGCTTGTTGATAATATCGTCAGAAAGTTTAGGGTTATTTTCAGGCATTGGAGCCACACCCCTGCCGTGGTGGATAGAAGCAAGAACATCGTCATTATTTAAAAACTGGCTGCTTGCGAGTGCGTAAGTGGAGAGATTTATACCGGCTTTTGCACCGTTTGCACTGTGACAGTTGCTGTCGCCACAATGGGTGTCAATAATTGAGGCAATTTCGCTAGTATAGGTTGGTACTGTACCTGTACAAACCGCCTGAGCGGCATAATCGATAGTGTCTTTTTTGCAGGAATTAACCGCAATTACTCCCGAAACGATTGCAAAGGTGAGGATTATTTTTTTCATAAGTATTTGTGTTGGTTTTATGCAATTAAAGATAGCTAGAAAATAATGCTCTTTGAGGAATTACAATAAAAATTAAACTAACCCTACGTTGGCATAATGTCCCCTAAATAGTACCAATGAAAAGCAAATGCACCTCTTAATTACATGATGTATTCAAATATAAATGCTAATCAAAAACTAATTATCGAAATCAATTGACCCAGCAAGTGTTCATACATTAAATTTATATTAGAATAATGGCATATCTATTGACCCTTGAATAATTCATAATTTTCGAATGGGAATTATGACTCCAAACTGCCATACTGACACCTTATTTATGAGTGATCTCTTTTTTGACCCACCTGCCTTTTCAAATATAATTGATGATGATGCCGAGTTTATTCCGCTGATGACCGCAGAAGACGAGGAGCAAATGAATTTGGAGCATATTCCAGAAGAACTGCCTATTTTACCATTACGCAACACAGTGCTTTTCCCAGGAGTTGTTATTCCTATAACAGTTGGCAGAGATAAATCCATACGATTGATTAAGGATGCCAACAAAAAGGATCGCATCATCGGTGTAGTAGCCCAGAAAGATGTTAATATTGACGACCCTACAGCTGCCGATTTAAATCAAATTGGCACGGTAGCCATGATTATTAAAATGTTGCGAATGCCTGATGGAAACACCACAGCCATCATACAGGGCAAGCGCCGATTTAGCCTGCAGGAAATTACCGTTGAAGAGCCTTATTTTCGAGCTCGTATTGCGCCTTTTGAAGAAATTCGACCTAAAGCCGACGACAAGGAGTTTGCCGCTTTGGTGTCTACTCTTAAAGACACTGCCTTACAAATCATTAAACAATCGCCTAATATTCCATCTGAGGCCGGCTTTGCCATTAAAAACATAGACAGCCCTTCATTTCTTATCAATTTTATATCATCCAATATGAATGCCGATGTAGCGCATAAGCAATCGATGCTTGAAGTCGCTGATCTGAAGCAACGGGCCGAACTGGTTCTGCAACATATAACTCGCGAATTGCAGATGCTCGAACTTAAAAACCAAATTCAAACAAAGGTTAAAATCGACATCGACCAGCAGCAAAGAGAATATTTTCTTCATCAACAACTAAAGACCATTCAAGAGGAACTAGGTGGCAATGTATTTGAAGAAGAAGTTGTTGAAATGCGTGAAAAAGCCGAAAAAAAACAGTGGAACGAATCGGTTAAAAAGCATTTTTTTAAGGAACTCGACAAAATACAACGCATGAATCCGAATGCCGCTGAATATTCGGTTCAACGTAACTATTTAGATTTACTACTTGAGCTGCCTTGGAATGAATTTACTGCAGATCAGTTTGATTTGTCGAGAGCCAGAAAAATTTTGGACAAAGACCATTACGGCATGGAGAAAGTAAAGGAGCGGATTTTGGAATACCTAGCCGTATTAAAATTAAAAGGAAACATGCGCTCCCCTATTTTGTGCTTTTATGGTCCTCCTGGTGTTGGGAAAACATCGCTCGGAAAGTCCATTGCAAAAGCGCTAGGGCGCGAATATATTAGAATGTCGTTGGGTGGTGTGCGTGATGAGGCGGAGATTCGAGGACACCGTAAAACATATATTGGAGCCATGCCGGGAAGGATTATACAAAACCTGCGCAAGGTGAAATCGGCAAATCCGGTTTTTGTGCTCGACGAGATTGATAAGGTTGGACGTGATGCGCATGGCGATCCATCATCGGCATTGCTCGAGGTACTTGATCCGGAACAAAATAGCACTTTTTACGACAATTATGTGGAGCAGGATTTTGATTTGAGCCGCGCCATGTTCATTGCTACGGCAAATTCACTGTCGACTATTCAACCGGCTCTGCTTGATCGCATGGAGCTTATTGAAGTTTCGGGGTACACACTGGAAGAAAAAATTGAAATAGCGCGTCAGCATCTTATTCCAAAACAG